>JBCDKV010000149.1:0-9422 GCA_038746215.1 Bacteroidota bacterium
CAAACTTTGGAAGCCGACTTATTAGAAAAATTCAAGAAAAAGCTGCCCCAACCTTCTTTATTTGAACCCCATATCGACCAAGCAGCACAGTTGAAAGCGGCTTATCGTTTGCACAATGAACAGATTGGGTGGCGGAAAAAGACGGGTTACTAAGAGCTTGTTTGGAAATTAATAATCGGTCTGCAAACAGCTCGTTTTCGATTCAAAGATCAAAATCCAAACAAGCTATAAGCACGCGTAGTTTTTCGTCCAATATTGTATAATAATAATTGACTCATGCTACAAAAGATTCATATTCAAAACTTTAGAAGTCTAAAGAGTATTCACTTGGATTTGCAAGATGTCAATTTACTAATTGGCCCGAACAATTCAGGGAAGAGTAATTTGTTGAAAGCTTTTGGATTTTTGAGCGATATATTTGAGCAGAAAAATATCAATCCAAATAGACTGGATCGGTTATTCTATAGACAAGAAAACAAAGTTGCTGACGGCAAGAGCGATTTTACTTCAATCAATTACGTTTTACAAACGTCGAATATATTCTATAAGCTTGAGATTCACGGAATGGAGCAGTCTCGTTTGAGTGGGATAGAATTTATCGGGTTGAAGAAAGAAAATCTATCCAGCAAAGATTTGTCGGTCTTAGATATAAAGAAGGTGTCTAATCTACAGCAGTATTTTCAGACTTACTATTTGAGCAATCGTAACGTGGAGGTGAATATCACTCCTAGTGCTTTTGTTGAACCAGTGAGTAACAAATATGAATTTACGATTGAATACGACGGCAGACTCATAAAAAGCAGCAAGCCTGTCGAATTTGGTAATCTCAGTGCGCTGAAACAGACCAGATTTGATAATATATTCGGTGATTTCTATGGCAATTTAACAGATACAATCAGTCATACAAAAGTTTACGCCATCAACGTTTCCAGTTTGAAGCTGCCTTATCCTACACTAGAAAACGATTATAGCGTCAATGCAGATGTTAGTAATTTAGTTGCTTTTTTGGATAATATGCGAGATGCTTATCCCCAAGTCGTTCAAAGTATCAACCAGTCTTTGCAAGCTTGCATAGCAGAATGCAGAACGATCATTTTTGAAAAAATCAGCTTATCTGAAACGCATCATTTGAGAAAAATTTATGGAGATAAAACCTTTAAACGACTTGGTATTTTAGATAGATATGGTCAAAAATATTGGGCAGACGAATTATCAGATGGCACGCTCTACCTCTTAGGATTACTGGCAATCATTCATCAGCCAAATCCACCAAAATTATTGATGTTGGAAGAACCAGAAAATGGTATCCATCCAAGACGGATCAAAGAAATTGTTGATTTTATCTTTGAGCTATCAGAGCGCAAAGGAGTACAAGTCATCCTATCCACACACAGTACGGTTTTAATTGACCAATTTAAAGATTTGCCCGAAAATGTCTTTGTTTTTGATAAACCTGCTGAATATACATTGGTCAATAATTTGCAACGCGACATCATCGCAAGAAGTCACGAGCAATCAGAAAAATTAAACTTACCCAAAGTTGATTTAAGTGGTTCTTTAGGCGATCACTGGGCGAGTGGATTAATAGGAGGAGTGCCAAAATGAAGCAGATAATTTATGGGATTTTTGCAGAAGATGATGCCAACAAGTTATTTGTTGAAGCTATCATTCCACAGTTGGTCAGTTACTTAGGGTACGGAGATCAAATTCAATTTGTACATGATACAGATTTCACGGATACCGTAGTTGCCAAGAACGGGCAATACGTAAAATCCAATTTCATCATTGCAATAGAAATTGGCATCACAAGATTTGGATTGGAACTATGCTTCATTGGATTAGATGCAGACGATCACGAACACGAAGCATACTTTCAAGAGATGAAGGCAGAATTGGAAGCATATGATTTAGCAGATAAAGCACTTATTTTCATACCAGTACAAGCCATCGAGTACTGGCTGTGGTACATCAAAATAAAGAAGGAAAATCCTGATTTAGATCAAGTAGATCAAATAGAAAACTCAAAAATTAGAAGCGCAATGAAGCAGTTAGTGTACGGGAAAAAGCGTCCTAGAACAAAAATCTCAAATCCAATTGTTCGGAACTTAAGTCAGGACATTGATGTTGATTGGCTACGCCAGTGTGCAGCTAGTTTTGATCACTTTTGCGCTCATTTTGAAGCCTATTTAGAAAAGTTATCCTAGAAAATGAACTTTATAAGTGACATCTTGGCTAATATCTTTATTAGAGCTGTAGTAATCGTTCTTTTCTCATTTGTTGGATTTCAAATTCACAAAATCAAAAGAAAAAGAGAACTCAAACACAAACGTAGAATCTACAAAAGCTTTGATGAAAGAATAAGAAAATCATTACAAGAAAAATTGCAATCAAATTTTAATGAAGCAATTATTGACGAAAGCCCTATGCTTTATAGAGAAACAAAAAATGCTACGATTTTAATAAAAATCAAGCATGGGAAAACCAAAATTGGAGTACTTTGGCGAGATAAAAATAAAGATAAACATTATGAATTAGTATTTGACTTTGATCGCCTAAACAAAGATAAAGCTAAGCATAAGAAACCGTCAATTGGTGTGGAAAAAGCGTTCATCTTTCAGGAGTACACCAAAATACAGGAAAAAACAAGTACAGAATTATTGACTTTAATTGACGAAAATACCAAGTTTTTAACTAACTACATTTCCAAGAATTTCTCCTTAATTAGCTTTCAGGAATATGCAGAACTAAAAAAATAATGCTTTTGTTTCCTCGGAATTAAATCAACGAAAAATAAATGAAACCACCCACACCGAAAGGGACAAGAGATTCTACACCAGCGCAAACAAAGTACTTTTCGGTACTATCAAAAAAGTATTCGTCAAATATGGTTTTTAACTAATTGAAAGGTTAGCAGGTGGGTTGTCCAAAGGAAACAGAACGAGTAAAATGGGTAGGTTATATTTTACAAGCTATTTATCGAAATTTCTAATAGTTTGCCTATACGAGGCCCAGTGCTTTTTGGAACGCTTCTGATTGGTAGGAGCAATAGGCATTATTCATATCACATAGATGGATACAAAAACCAATCTTCCAAGATATTGTCGGTGCTAAAGGCGACCCAATTCTCCTCTTGGTATTGCAAACGATTCGCAATGATTCGCATGACCGATAAATTGTGTCCTAAGCCAAAATGACTACCTCTAACTTCCACATTCTGATGTATAGCCGTCTCCTCTTCCATACAAAGTCGCCAAGGCACGATGCCGTCTTGTTTGGTATAGATAGCAGTAGTAGGGACGGGGGCTGCCAGTGGAATATCATCTAGCAAAGAACTACTAGCTGGCGCTACTCGATTGGTACCTTTCAATAAATTGTATATCCATGCCACATTATTTGCTTGACCAACGCCCTTGAAGGGAGAACCCAAAGTGATGACTTGTCGAATTTGATGAGGATGCCTCTTGCCCAATTGTCGTGCGAAGATGCCCCCCAAACTCCAACCAATCACGCTTACTTTTCTGCCATATTTTTCGTGTATCTGTTCTATCTGGATGGAAAGCTGTTCGATAAATTCCGTTCTTCCGTAGTTGCGACCCAATTCCCAGGGCAGTGCTTCGTAGCCCATGCCACTGATATAGCGTCGTAAATGTACAGTGGAGACGTCCGTAGCCATAAAGCCTGGGATAACCAATACAGGATGTCCGTCTCCGTGGTGATGATCTGTGAATAGCTTACGGTAAGGATAGGATGCACCTAATTCTGCAGTAGCTCGACCGAATTCAGTAAGAAACCACAACATAGAAGGGCGTTTCACTGTATTTGAGCGAGCACCAAAGCGCTGCCACAGTTTTTGTTTCACAAGCTTGACCATAAGTAATTTTTGATACGAGTTTTCTTAGTATGACTAAGAGAACATTCAAAATTTATTTGGGTTCAAAACAGAATTTATCAATATAACTTGGGTGCAAGTTAGAAAAAATAATATATAATTTGTTTCGGTAGATAGGTGAGCCTGTCGCAATAATATAAAAATCTAGGAAATGTTCAGTTTTTTATGGCATAAAGTAGTGTGATTTGGTGCATTTTTATCCTAAAACATGGTCAAACTTGTGGTACAAAAACAAAGACATCAATGCGACGATTCTTTTTGCGTCCTGCTGCGCTAGCATTATCAGCTTTTGGATAACGTTCACCATAGCCGCCGTACTCAATACGTTCGGATTTGATTCCTTCTCGTTTGAGATAATCGGCAATGGCTTTGGCTCGACGCTCCGATAGGGCTTGATTTTTAGTAGCATCGCCAGCACTATCGGTATGTCCGCTAATGGAGACGTGATGCTTGGGATGTTTTTTCAGAAATCGCAGTAGGCGTTCGGCGGCTGCACTTGCTTCTTCCGAAAGTTCTGTACTGCCCGATGAAAAATTAGCGTCCTTTAAGCTTACATTTTCGCCCTTCAATAATTTTTTTCGAGTGGCGTCGTCGAAATCCAATGCCATGACTTTTGGCGTTGTGTACTCCAATTTTTCGATACAAAATTCGTGGCGATTGCTGTATTTTCCCGTAGCTGCCGTTATTCCCCAGTAGACCCGTGGATTCCCTTCAAAAATATAGCGAATGATGTTTCCCGTATAGACGATCTGGTATTCCTGATCGAGGGTCACACTAAGTCGTTGCTGACTCGGCTGCCATTGTATACGAAGCAAATGCAAGCGACAATCTTCTATATTTGGGATAATTTTCGGACCTGCTAGATTGAGCCGATGCCGAACGTTACCGTTTGCCATGATCGCCATGTGGTCTTCCGCAGGATCGAGTAGGTGTTCGTTCTCCCAAGTATCAATTTCTATCCCTAAAGAAGGTGAAAGCCCTGCAAAACCCATGCCTTCTCCCGACCAACCCGTCTGCACTGCTTCGGGTGAAAAAGCCAATACAATGCCATCCGCTCCTGCTCGATCTTTGCAGCCCATCATCACTTTCAGCTCCATATCTAGCGGTTGGGATAGATCTATTGGTTTTTTATGCCACAGCGAACCAGATGATCGCTCCCGGTCTGGTACTAATTGAAAACAGCGATCACCCGTCAGACGCGTGCTGCCATCTAACAAAAAATCACTTAATTGAAAGGTTTCTTGAGCGCACAAAAGCGTTAATAAGCAGGTGAGGAGAGAAGTGAGTAGCGCAATTTTCATAATGAGTGCATTTATTTTGTTGTTCGACTAAACGCGACTTTAGCCTTTTGTTATTAGCTATTGGTCTGTATTGTAAGTGTTGACGAGTCAGTACGATAGATTTACTTACATGCGCACTTTTTTACGGAGCGTAAGTAAATATAATCACTACAAGCTAAACGCTATCTGCTAATAGCCAACGGCTAATGTCAAGCTAAAATCCTACACAAAACCAAAAAACATTCTTTTAGGTTGTTATACGCTAAGCATTTGTACGTTGAATCGTCTTGTGTGATTAGATTTTTACTTAAAGCTTGGTAAATTTACCAAATAAAAAACTAGGCGTGTACGAACTGACGGAGCATACTTATTGTGCGATTTGCTGGCATTGACTCAGGCTACATCCAAGAAAAATGTTGAGAAAAACAGGATTTTGTACATTCTTACTTCTGTAATCATTAATCTTTTGGATAAGCCTTCTTAGGCATGGACTGCGTACGATGTCGCTCTGCGTAATCGTCGAATAACTGTTGCTGTCCATCGGGAGAGAGCGGTAGCTGGTCATCGTAAAAACCACGTAGTTTTCGCTGTCGGAAAGCCTCGTAAACGCTTACGGCACAGGCGACCGAAATATTGAGACTCTTTGCCATTCCAACTTGCGGAATAATGAAATTACCATCCGTCAACGCTAGCACTTCTTCGGATACGCCCGTTTGTTCATTTCCAAATAAGAGCGCGACGGAAGCTTTCAAATCCAATTCGTAGAGCGATTTAGCATGCGCTGCGAGGTGTGTACTGAATATGAAGTCGTATTTTTGGCGAAGTGCCTCGAAGCAAGGCTGGACTTTTCGATAGTAATGCACATCGACCCATTTGCGTGTCCCTGCGGAGGTCAATTTGCCCATTGCCATGCGTGGTTTTTGCAATGCCGCTTGGGTTTGTAGGATGTAAATTTCTGAAATACCAACCGAATCACAGGAGCGCAGCACTGCCCCAATATTGTGTTGGTACTGCACATTTTCCAGTACGACCGTGAGATTGGGTTGCCTACGCTTTGCCGTATCCCATATTCTTGTTCGCCTTGCTTCGTTCATCATTCGGATGTTGTTTTGTTTCTAGGCCTCAGTTCCTGACTTTTTGCTTCGAATGCCTGATCGCTAGCCAATATACAACAATACGCTAAAACCTGTGGTTTTACTGTCGTAAACCTTAGCGCAATATTCTTCGGTAAAAGATGTAGTAGACTTGTCAAGCTTTACTCAAGAAATCAGCGCATAACCTAGCTACTGACCTATCTCTTTAGATGAATAGTGGAAAATCCCAGTAAGCTCTAAGTCCAAATGGACCTTATTTAAAGCGTAACAAGTCTATTAAAACACTTACTTTTGCATGTCTTAAGTTTCGTGTGCTTCCTCAAAAAATATAGATCACTCATTCCAACAATAGTAAATTGACGATTTTTATGAAGCATCTGATTGTATTGTTTTCAAGTATTCTGCTCCTAACTGCCTGCAACAACGAATTAGATTTAACCGCAGACTGGCAGAATATTCCAATTGTCTACGGCTTACTAAACGACGAAGACCCCGTTCAATACATCCGTGTAGAAAAGGCTTTCCTCGACCCTGAAACGAATGCGCTCACCGTAGCACAAAATATAGACTCTATCTACTACACCGATGCTACCGTGCAGATGGAACGAACAAAATTCAATGAAACCCTGACCCTCGAAAGGGTGGATGCTAGCAAAGAGGGTTTCGTTCGGGCCGAAGGCGTTTTTCCTACTGATCCGAACATCCTATATAAAGTGGATTTCGGCGGTAGTAATCCACTAGAAGGTGGGGAAGAAATCAAATTGATGATTTTTGACAACAATGATCGCTTATTAGCCAGTTCAGTGACAAATATCGTAGAGCGCTTCGAATTGGTGAGTGGGCAGCCGGGTGATCCGATCAACTTTGGTAATTACGACCGCCCAATCAGGATTTCTTGGCGTCCAGAAGGGGAGGAGGCGTCTATTTATGATGTCCGCATCGTCATTAACTATACGGAAAGCCTAATCAATGACATCGACGAATTTGTGGATAAATCTATCACTTGGACGGTCGCCAAAAATTTGGTTCGAGACAATCCAGACCGCATGGGTATTGACTTTTCTGGCGAAGACTTTTATATTTTTCTAGGTGGTGCATTGGAGGATGCGCCCAATCAAATTAGGCGGTTAAAAGACATAGATGTATTTGTGACGGCGGGCGGGCGAGAACTTGCGAACTTTATTCGCATTAGACAAGCTAATACGGGTTTAACCAGTTCACAAGTCACTCCTACTTTCACAAATATTGAGGGTGGTATAGGTTTGTTTTCTTCCAAAGCAGAAGTTTCAAGAGAAGGGATCAAGCTCACACAGGAAGCACTTGACTCTTTGGCTACGGGCTTTTACACGCGTTCTCTGAGCTTTTAAAGACATGCTTATTCATAAAGAAATAGTCTGAAGGGACTTACTAAGCATACTTGTTGCTCAATTTTCTTGTATTGACTCAGGCTATTTCCAAGTAAAATGTCAAGAAGAGTGAGACTTCATACACGCCTAATAAAGAAAAAGTAGTGAATACTTTCGATTCAAATCATTAATATGATTAAACTCTATACCATAGGATTCACAAAGAAGAGCGCAGAACAGTTTTTTCATTTACTGACGAAGCATACCGTCAAACAAATTGTGGATACGCGTGTGAATGTCAAATCACAATTGGCGGGTTTTGCAAAGGGCAGAGACCTTTCTTTTTTGGCAAAAGCAGTAGCAGATATTGATTATGAACATGAGTTGGATTTTGCACCGACCAAAGAACTGCTCGCGCGCTATCGGAAAAAGGAGATGACTTGGGAAGAATACGAAGTGGAATATCTCAATCTACTCGACATGAGAAAAGTGAAAAGCAAAACAAACATTGAACAGCTACATCAAAACTGCCTGCTGTGTAGCGAACACGAAGCCGACAAATGCCATCGACGTTTGCTGGCAGAATATTTTCAAGCCGCACGCAATGATGTAGAAATTATACATCTGATGGAATGAAACGGTATTTTATATGTCTAGCTAATTCAAAAAAGTACGGTGAGCGTTGCATTGCGGGCATTGAAGTGCATCGGAAAACAAATGGGAATTTTCGAGCCGTGCGTCGAGCAGACCAAAGTCCCAAATGGATACGTCCCGTCACTGACACCGAAATGGGACAAGTGCCCGCACACATGGTACGCTACATGCGACTTTTGGATATTTATCAATTAGAGGTACTCAAAGATTGTCCCAAATCTTATCAGCAAGAAAACGTCCTATTCCGTAAATATTCGTTGCAAAAAATCACGACTTATCCACTTCAAGTCGAACAACTACGTGCCGTTTGTAGTACAAATAACCAAGGCATCTTTGGCAATTTTGGTTATCGCGTCAGCACTGGCTGTGCCGCGAATCTCACCCATTCGTTAGCACTGATCGAAGCAGAACGAGCAGAAGTCCTAAGAGTAGTAAGCCCCAATTCCGTCACGGGCATTCCTAGAATACAGATTCGACTACAGTTTGAGTATCAAAATACGAGCTACGACTTCCCGATCACGGATCTAGACTTTCTCCATCGCTACGATGAGGATGCCGATCTGCTTGCCACTGCTCAACACGTTTTCGTTTGTACTTCTTTGGGCATTACCTATCGAGATTGGCATTATAAATTGGCGGCTGGGATCATTGTAGTTTGAGTAAGTGGGCGTATCTCAAAATGTCGCAGAAAGTTTTTTTCAAAGGTAAAAAACTTTCTGCTAGGGGGATTTTAAGGGCAAGAAGCGTTAAAACTTTAACGCTTCTTGCCTTTAAAAAACCCTTGGAGCATCCGAAAATCCTCCTTCGTAGATTTTCGGATGCGACTGCATGAAATACAAACGAAAATTCGCCCTTTAATCAACAAAACGACATTTTGAGATGCACCCTTAGTATTTAGCCGCTAATTGCCAACAGCTAATTGCCAATGGCTAAAGTCAAGGGCATTTAATTTTTCCCTACAGCTACCTTCCTCAACGCATCAATTTCTACCTTCAGTTTTTTCATTGGAACAGCAATAATATCCTCTCCATCGGAATACAAAAATAGCTGTTCTTGCTCGATGATGTATGGATTCCAACCATAAGGTAGCGATTGTATTTTTTGAGGCTCAGACCATTTGGGAGCAGTGGCAGTATTGGTGTTAAAGCTGATGAAAAAG
>JBCDKV010000150.1:0-9419 GCA_038746215.1 Bacteroidota bacterium
CGCAGTTCTCCATTTGTACCCGAATAGTTGAAATTGAGCAAGCCACAATCTAGGTTTTCCTGATCGTCGCACATGCCACAAACTTCGATGCAGCAAACTCGGTAGCTGTTGGTCGCAGGATCAAAGAAAAAGACACTGTAGAAAGCACATTGATTGGGCGCAGGTTCTGGTACTTTGATGGTGGTAGTCGCCGTAGCAATGGTTTGTAAGCTTTGGTCGTCTTGCCAGCGGAGCACATTGCTGGCAGAGATACCCGGCAGCCCCAACACGTATTCATTATTGGTATTGGAAGCGGTGATTCGGTCACAATCGTAGGGATCGCAAATATAAATTGCAATGCAGCAAACGCGATAAGCATCCAAAGCAGCATCGTAAAATCTAACACTAAACCTGCGTACCCCACAATTTTCTTCCAGCGCAACGCTGATACTCGTTCCCGAACCGATGAAACGGTTGTTGTCATCATCTAGCCATTGCAAGATATTTTCGGCTTCGATGCTTGGTATGCTTAAATCATAGCTGCTGGTATTGCTGTTGTAAGCATAAGTGATGTCATTGCAATCGTAGGGATTACAGACGTAGAGGCGAAGACAACAAATCCGAAAAGCATTCAAAGCTGGGTCGAAAAACTTCACACTAAATTGTCGCGTCCGACAGCCGCCAGAGACACTTACCACCGCACTCAGCCTAGAACTAATGACTTGCCCTGTATCGTCGTCGCGCCATTCTTCGATATTGTTTGCTCCGATGCCCGGAAGCGTTAGCAAATAAGCACCATTATTGTAGTTGTAAACAATGTCATTGCAATCGTAGGGATTCCTAATAACAATCCTTTTACAACATCTGACGGAACAACCTTCTTCATTGGTGTAGGTGTAGCAAATCAAGAAAGTACCTTGCCGACTGCTGCTGTATCGCACGGTTCTGCCCGTCCCTATTTCGGTAATCGCCCCGTTGTCTTCCAGTGTCCAGCTTCCTGTGCCGTTGGTGGTGCTTGGTACACTAAATTCATAAGTGGTAGTGCCAAGCTCTGTGCTAAAGGCAACGAATTGAAAAGATAGTTCATCACAATTGAGGTCTTCTATATCTTCGCAGTTATCCCCGCACACTTGAATGCAGCAAATGCGGTAGCAGTCGGTAGTGTGATCGAAGAAAAAGGCACTGTAATTGACGCATTCGCCACGTGCTGGTTTTGGTACAGTCAAGGTATTGACCCTTGTACCAACGCTAGCACCCGTATCGTCATTCTGCCATAGGGAAACATTGGCGGCAATGATGCCGGGTAGACTCAAAGTATAGGTATCATCATTTTTAGTCGCCGTAATATTATCGCAGTCGTATGGATTTTCGACGAAGATCGTTTTGCAGCATCTGATGTCGCAACCATCAGCATTTTTATAGTTGTAGCAAACTTCGTATTCGCCACCCGTGCTGAAGGTATAAGCTCTTGTGTTGCCTGCTCCCAGCGGTAAAGTAGAAAATCCTCTTCTAGCCGTCCAAGAACCCGACGGATAGGTGTTGGGGACGCTAAATTCGTACCTTAAATTTCCAGCAGAGCCGATGTAGTCATAGTCGATATCGTCGCAGTTGCCATCGTAAGGTTCAATGTCTTCGCAGGGATCTTTACAGATGATTCGGAAGGAGAAATTGGACGCTATATTGGCAGTGGGCGCATCCACGATAAAATAAATTCTTGCTCCAGCAGCATTGGTAATTCGAATGGATTCAGTGGAAGTTCCTGAACCTGTGCTAGCACCCAAACAGTTGCCAGGCGTACAGTCCCGATTATAGATAAAAAGATCGAGATCGGCGGCCAAGCCAAATAATTGTGCCGTGATTTCAGTCACATTATTGGGGACGTCAATGCGAAAGACCTGATCTATACCATCGAAAGGAGAATTGGTGGTGTGGCAATTGCGATAGTCGTTTCGGTCAAAGCGACTTGTGCCTTGAAAATTGTTGGCTCTGATGGTCTGTCCGCATTCGATAGGAATAAAATCTTCGCAGGGATCGCCTTCACTACAATTGACGGTGAGTCGATAGCCGCTTCTATTGTTGGCAAATTGCGCATCAATCACAATATAATACACCCCAAAAGCATCATCTATCGTGATGGATTCACTCGAATTATTGCTGTTCACGCTACGAGCTACGCAATTGCTTTCGGTATAGAAAAAGTCATTTGAATTGCCACAAATATCAGCGAAAACAAAGACATCTAAGTCCGCTGTCAATTGGGTCAGACTGATAGATAAATTGGTGCTTTCGCCTACATCCACTTTATAGATCACATCTCTCCCATCGAAGGGCGCACTTTCGCGTGGTAAGTCGGCGGTACAAGTGCCGTAATCGTTATACAGCAGAGAATTAGGTGTTGTGAAGTTGTTGCTTTCAATGCTTTGTCCACAACGAATCGTTATGGCTCGCTCGCAAATAACGGATTGTGCAATACCCCAGCAACAGCAAGTCAACAAGCATAGTGCGGATAAAAAATACTTCTTCATAGTATGTGGTTTTAGATTTTAGAAAATGAAAATTGGTGTGTGAATAAGAAGATTTATAAAAGTGAGGAATTGGATGGATGAAACACTTATAAAGCTGCAAGTTAAAGCTGTACTTTATATGGCAATACATACTGACATGGCTCTAAATTGCAAGCGCAAGTGTCAAGTGCAAGTTCAAAAGCGACAAGGATAAAAGCTTTGTTTTTTCGTAAATACCTTTACTGCACAGGCTAAAATCGACTTTAGCTATTGGCAGTTAACCACTAGCGTTTATTCTAGGTCCATGGTATGATCTAACACTTGTAAAAAAAGCAGGACTTTGAATAAATTCATCTTGCGGAATTAGGCGTGTACGAAGTTCTGTTTTTCTCAACATTTTACTCAAAAGTAGTCTGAGTCAATGCCAGAAAATCGCTCAACAAGTATGTTTGGTAAATCTCAGGAGCTTTACCAGCATTTATTTCGAGTATTACTTGAAACTTCGTACACATCTATTACTGCATTACAAATACTCATCATTTAAGCCAACACATAATAGCTAAAGCCTGATTGTGACTACATCTTAAAAATTAAACAAGTCCATTAGTGGAATCTAGCATTCAGCAGCAGTAGACTGTATTGACAATAGCAAAGCCTCGTCCTATTTTGTTTACTAAGTAAGACGACAATAGGATTGTAATGATGATACTTAAAAGGTAAGTGGTGGAAGATTCTTGTTTTCATAGATTTTGGATTTTTTATTGCACGTAACGAAACGCACAATTTGCTTTCAAAGACGCAGCTAAGTTACAATTATTTTTTGCTTTGGTCATTTTATATTTTTTTTAAGTCGGAATGGGTTTTCTTTTTGCTTGACGTTCTACTTAAAAACAGTCTGAGTCGATGCAAAAAATCGCGCAACGGCTTTGTTCAGTGAGTTTCTTTGAACGAAAACACAAATTATCAGTTATTTTTTGACATGTTTATCTAGATCATAAAAATTAGCAATTTGGTTGGCCCTTTTGGACAGCAATGATGTTCTTTTTGATTATTTTTGGAAAAAATTATCAAAAAGAACATCATTGCTGTCCGAAGGAACTCTTGAAAACAAAATGAAAAATTCATTTTTCATTTTGTTTTCAAAAAATACTATCAAGCGAGTGAATAAACATGTCCGCTTTTAGCTCAAAAGATAGCTTACTTAAATTGTTACGCTTATTCAAATCCACCTACTTACTTATCTTTTGAATATCATTATAAAATACCTTTTCTGTCAAAGCAGACCACATCACTGCTTTTTTGCGGTAGGCCAGAAAAGAATCGTAGACTTTTTTGGCGTAGGTATCTTTGGCGGTAAATTCTGCTAAAATCTCTTGCGTATAAGTGCGTAATTGTGCTAAAATCTCACTGGGAAAGCGTCGAATTTCTACTTCATTTTCTGCGATGAGTCGCGCTAAGTATTCGGCATTTTTGGATTCTAGTTCTAGCAGCACCCAATTGTTGACGGCTTTGGCTGCCACACTAATCATTGCTTGCAAGTCATCAGGTAAAGCTTCGTAGGCAGCTTTGTTGACGATCAACTCGAGTACAGTACCAGGTTCGTGCCAGCCTGGGGTATAGTAGTATTTTGCAATTTGATGAAAACCCATTTTGTAGTCGTGAAAAGGTCCAATCCACTCGGTGGCATCAATGACCCCGCGCTCTAGTCCCGTGTAGATTTCGCTACCTGCCAGCAGTACGGGCGTCCCACCAGCACGAGCTAAGACTTTTCCACCCAATCCAGGCATCCGCATTTTCAGTCCCTTGAAATCTGCAATGGTATCAATAGCGCGATTGAACCAACCGCCCATTTGCACCCCAGTATTGCCGAATACAAAAGGAATCAAATTGAAATCTGCGTATAGGTCGCGCCAAAGTTGCAGACCGCCACCACTGATGAGCCAAGCGTTCATTTGCTGGGCATTCATACCAAACGGAACGGTAGCAAAAAATTGTGCTGCTGGTACTTTCCCCGCCCAATAGTAAGCGGCACCACTCCCCATTTCCGCTGCCCCCGAACGCACGGTATCGAAGCACTCCAAAGGTGGGACTAATTCACCGCCCCCGTAGACCGTAATATCCAATCGACCACTAGACATCTTTCGCAGCAGATCGCCGAATAAGTCACAAGCTTCTCCTAAGATCGGAAAATTGGGCGGCCAAGTCGTCACCATCTTCCATTTGTACTGTTTATCAGAAATCAAACTACCCGTGCTTTGCTCCTGAGCAACTGATTCCCCCGACAACATTCGAATGGCAAAGGGCGCAGCAATCGTACCCAGCGCCACCCCTTTCACAAAGTTTTTGCGCGATATTTTCATGTTGGTAAAGAAAGCGAAAAATGATAGATTTATCTAGCGGCTGGACTTGAATCTTTGGAAAGCAGTCGATTTCTGTTGATGAGGCTTTTTGAAAGGATGTCTTGTCTTTCATAACTTTTCTAATTCAAAATTAGCTTAAACACGCCTAGTAAATCTTCTAAACTATTGGTGAAGTAGCTTTTTTCATCGACAGTGAGTAGTTTGTTTTCTAGTCGAAGGAATTTCCACTCGGCAGCCGTTGTAGAACAGCCCCAAATGATAGGTGTTGGGGTGTTTCCTTGTTCGTTGAATATCTGTGCAGCGATCATCTGTGCGCAGCACTGTGCGATCCCATAATCCATATCTTCATTTTTGGCTTCGGTAAGTGCAACAATTGGAGCTTCTAAAAGATAAGCCTTTGGAACATTGGCAAAGAAAAAATCACAAGGACCATTAAGATCAAGTTTAGAATTTACGTTGAGTTCTGCTCCAGAAAAAAGGGTCAGCCGCTCTTGGTAGTGTAAGTGTACCTCCGATAATATGGGCGAAATAACTCGTTCTGATTTTACCTTCTCATTCGACAATGGAATGATACTAGCAATTTCTAATGTTTTCAATAGCCAATCAGAAGGTTCTATTGGATCAATAGCTTCAAAGAGTATTCCCTGTTTCACCTCAATGCCAAAAGTGTCTACTACTTTTCGCAGATTTTTATAGTTACTGTATCCCATATATATTAGTTTACATTACTGCAAAATTAGCTGGAATAAAGAAGAACTGCAAGCTTCAATTTTGGTGAAACTGAAAGATTTCTGCATTCACGCAGTATCTTCCCACGATCAGCTAAGTATCCCGCAATTATTGAAATAAAAACTATGGGTGATTGTCGCAGTTTGGTGTAACAAGAAGTTGCTTACTAATGCGAATAACGGGTAAAATACTCCACTCTGTGGCAATAGCAGTTTTACTAAACTTTTGAAACTTAGCAAAGTGTTTGGGATCGCGCAACAAGTATGCCCAAAGATTTTTTATGGACAGAAACACAAATTTCAACTTATTTTTTGGAGAAAAATAAGTTGAAATTTGTGTTTCCGTCCGAAGAAATTTACTGAGCATACTTGTTGCTCAATTTGCGGATATTAACCTGAACTATATCTGAGTTAAATGTCAATAAAAATGAAATCTGCACAGCCGTTATTCGCATTATTTATAAGAAAAAGCGACACGATGTTTTACCAGCAAATTAGAATCCTTTTTTTCCTAATCGCCTGTTTACTTTCCTCCGCTATTGCTGCTCAAAACGACTACTTCCAGCAACAAGTCAATTATAAAATTGATGCACAATTGGATGATAGTTTGCATGTACTAGTTGGCACGATTGAGATGGAGTACATCAACAATTCGCCTGACGAATTGAACGAAATCTACATGCACCTGTGGCCAAATGCTTATGCCAATAAAGAGACCGCTTTCGCACGGCAAAAGCTCCGTACCAATAGCACCAAATTCTATTTTGCGAAGAAAAAAGATTTGGGCAATTTATCCAATCTGAACTTCCAAGTTAATGGGGAAGTAGTGGATTGGAATACGTGGAACAACCAGCCAGACATCGCCAAATTGGAACTGAAAACACCTTTAGCAGCAGGCGAAACCCTAAATATTAGAACGCCGTTTACGCTTAAAATTCCTGCCTCTTTTTCTCGCCTTGGACACGTCAAAGAATCTTACCAAATGACGCAGTGGTATCCCAAACCTGCCGTCTACGATCGCGATGGTTGGCATCCGATGCCTTATTTAGACCAAGGAGAATTTTATTCCGAATTTGGCAATTTTGAGGTGTCTATCACCTTACCCGAAAACTACGTAGTTGGTGCGACGGGAACACTACAAACCAAAAGCGAGCGACAGTTTTTAGCTGAAAAAATAGCTGCCACGGAAGATTATTTCGAAGGCGATAAAGACCAATTTCCTGCTGATAATGCCTTTCCTACTTCCAGTAAACGCATGAAAACCCTACGTTACACCGCAGAGAATGTACATGATTTTGCTTGGTTTGCCGATAAACGTTTTCGCGTGCTAAAAGGGGACGTGACCTTAGCTTCGGGCAAAAAAGTAGATACTTGGATCATGTTTACGGAAAAGGAGGAAGACCTTTGGAAGGATGCCGTGGAGTATGTGAGTCGCTCTGTCCAATTTTACTCCGAAAAGGTGGGTGAATATCCCTATCCACACGCCACGGCGGTACAAAGTGCGCTGAGTGCAGGCGGTGGGATGGAGTACCCCATGATTACGGTGATCGGGCTGTCGGGAACGGCTAAGGCTTTGGATGATGTCATTACGCACGAGGTTGGACACAATTGGTTTTATGGCATATTGGCTTCTAACGAACGCACTTATCCTTGGATGGATGAAGGTATGAATTCCTACTACGAGTTCCGGTACATGCAAAAGTATTATGGTGTTAGCAGTTCTGCGGCTGATATTATCCCTAAATTTCTGATGGGGCAATCTGAAATGGATGTTTCTGAGGCAGGTTATTTGTTTCAAGCACGTCGAAACCTCGATCAAGCGCCCAACACACATTCTGATAGCTTGACAAGTATCAATTACGGTATCAGTGCTTATGTCAAACCAGCCTTGGCAATGGAGCATTTGGCAGCTTATTTGGGGAAATCTGTCTTCGACGCAGCTATGCAAAGCTATTACGATGAGTGGAAATTCAAACACCCGTATCCAGCAGATTTTAGAACGCGTATTGAGCAAAGTACAGGCAAGAACTTGGACTGGTTTTTTGATGGTTATTTATACGGTGACCAAAAAGTAGATTATGCTTTATCGAGCGTCAAAAAAGAGGGTAATCAATTGCGGTTGTCTATTAAGAATAAAGGTGAAATCGCTGCTCCATTTCCGATTGCAGCCGTGAAAGACGGGGAAGTCATCGAAAGCCAATGGTACGAAGGTTTTACAGGAATAAGCACCGTCGATTTCCCCGAACTGGACTATGATGATTTGGTGATTGATGTAGATCGTATCATTTTAGACGTAGATCGGACCAATAATCGGAAAAAAGCACCGACGCCCAAAGCCAACTTGCTACTCCAATTAGAAGACGATAAAAAACGCTCTTTTTCGCTTTTTCCTGCTTTGAGTTGGAATCAATACGACCGCTTCATGCTCGGTATCGGCATTCACAACAAAAGCATTCCTTTCCGCAATTTTGAATTTATTGCAACACCCATGTACGCTTTTTCCTCCCAACGGCTGACGGGCATTGGAAGCTTGCGCTACAATATTTACCCCAAAAGTGACGCGATTGAACGCATTTCTTTACAATTGAACGGCAGGACGTTTAGTTATAGCTACAATGAAGACTTCGATTTTCACAACTATTTCACCAAATTTGCGCCACAACTCGCCGTGCAACTCGGCAAAAAGACACCGACTAGTGCTTGGCAGCAAAGCATTAGTTATCGTTACGTCAATATTACTAGAGATTTCGGGCGTGTTAATCGAAATAGTGGTGAGGAATCAAGGGAACAACAATCTTATGCAGTCAATGAACTCAATTACCGCATAGCGAAAAGTGATGCTTTGAGTCCAGTCTTATTATCTGCTACTTTAGAACAAGCTTCGTCTTTCACCAAGCTTTTCACGGCGTACACCCAGCGATTTCCCTACCAAGAGAAAGACAAAGGTTTGCGCGTACGACTATTTGGCGGCTATTTTTTCAACTTTAATGCCACGGAAGCAGCAGAAGCAGGCGTTCGTCCGTCTTTCTTACTCACGGGCAATACAACGGGTACTTTCCAGCAGGATTATTTGTACGATCAGTTGCTTTTTGCACGTTCTGCCACGGAAGGTTTATTGCGTCACCAAATTTTTAGCAAAGATGCCAGTTTCAATACCCTCACCAGCGTCGGCGCATCAGATAATTGGATGCTGAGTGCAGGTTTGCGCTCTACGCTACCAGGTGCGCTACCAGTCGATATTTTTGGTAATTTCGCCTATTCTAATCCTGAAAACAGTAAAGGTGAATTCTTTTATAGCGCAGGTTTCGCTTTACCGATCATCAAAAATGTATTTGAAATCTACGTGCCAGTTTTAGAGTCGGCAGCTATTAATGACAACCACAGTGCGAACGGGCGAGAGGGCATTTTAGAGCGTATCACTTTTAAGCTAGATTTATTAAAATTGAATCCTTTTGATTTGATTGATGAATTGGATTTTAATTAGAGTTTGTTGGGAATTTTCACAAACGATGGTGCTGCTCTAATTTGTTCATAATATGTCTTTTCTTATTCTAAATAATGTAATAGCTACCTTATCAGAAAACTGCTTAGCCTAAAAATCGTTTTTGTTATTACTTAGTTCTATAAACAAGTTTATCCGCTTGATTGACACTACCTTTTGAGAATTAAATTAAAAACTTCGTTTTTAATTTAATTCTCAAAAAGACCTTCGGACAGAAATGATGTTTGTTTTGATGATTTTTTCCAAGAATCATCAAAACAAATATCATTTCTGTCCAGAAAAACCACCCCAAATTGCTAATTTTTATGAAATAAAAATTAGCAATTTGAGTCTAAAATATCAACTA
>JBCDKV010000151.1:0-9415 GCA_038746215.1 Bacteroidota bacterium
CGTCCATAAAAAACCTTTGGGCATACTTGTTGCGTGATCTCAAACACTGTACTAAGTCTTAAAAGTTTAGTAAAACTATCACTGCCACAAAATGGAGTATTTTACCCGTTATTCGCATTTATAGTGATTACATCTAGCTTGCACTCAGTAAAAAAGTGTGCGTGTAAGTAAATCTATCGTACTGACTGATAAGCACTTACAATACAAGCCAACCGCTAACAGCCAATAGCAAAAAGCTAAAGTCCAGATCAGATTTAGTTTTTACGAATGCACCTGCTCCTTATCGGTCTTTTCCGCTTCGGATACAAACTCAATGGCAGGTGCTTTCCATTTGGCGTAACCGACTGGTATACTTTGTGCTTTATCGACTGCCTTGCCACTTCGTCGCTTTTCGTATATCAAAGCTAGCGTCATAATGATACTCGTCACAATGATGATGAACAGCAAAATACCGCTGTTGAAACTTTCCATTCTTGCTTCCTCTGGAATGGCGTAGAACAACAAAACGGTGATGAGTCCGCGCGGGGCAATAAAAAGCTGTGGTAGGATGTCTCTTCCGATGATAAAGCGCAGTAGTACAAAGCGAATGACGTAGATGGATACCAAAATCAAAGCACTAATCAAGGCGACGTTCAAATCCCAAAGCGAACTGAGTACGATGGTGATTCCGAAAATGACGAAAAAGAAAGTTCTCACGACAAAAGCCGTTTCTGCCGTGACCGTGTGTAAACCTTCGTAGATGTGTTTAGCACTTTTGTAATTGAGCAAACTACTCAAAAAGCGACCTTGGAAGAAGAGGCGCATATTGGCAATCAGCAGACCAAACACAATAATGATGATGAGTGAGGAGAGGTGCAATTGCTTGCCCACGGAGTACAGCAGTAAAAGCACCGCAATCAACAAAAATAGCTTGACATGCGACTTAATGTTCTGAAAAATCAAGACGATAGCGTAACTCGCAATTAGTGAAATGACTACCGTAAACAATACATTTCCAAGATAAGCCAACAGACTGGGTGCATGTTCTTCTGCACCTTGTCCTTCGCCATGCAATTGGCTGGTCAAGAAGTAGAAAACGATGATGCCAAGTATGTCCGAAAAGGTACTTTCGTAGATATGAAATTCTTTTTTGGCTTCGGAGAGTCCCGATACACTAGGAATAATAATAGCACTGGACAGAATAGAAAGCGGCGTAGCGTAAAGCCAAGCTGTGAGGGTATCCATTTCGGGATAGAAAGCTTGCAGGATATATACCGCTGCCCAAGCCGAAAGCATCAGACCAACGAAGGCAATACCAAAGGCTTTCAAGATCGGAATGAGTTTTTCTCGCTTCAATTCCAGCTCCAAAGCGGCTTCCAGCACAATCATAATCAACCCAATGACGCCCAATACTTCCAAAATGGGTAAGAAATCCAAGTCCTCATAGCCCGTCTCTTTGATACCAATGTTCAGCAGAATACCCAGCACAATCAGCATTAAGACCGAAGGAATATTCGTCCTTTTGGACAACTCCCCAAAGAAAAAAGAGAGAATAATGATGACCGAAGCCTCAATGATTAAATTATAAGTCGATAGTATATCCATAGTTGTTTTTTATTGCTTGTTTTATGGTTACATTGTTTTATGGTTACATTGCTTCATGGTTGCATGGTTACATTGCTTCATGGTTACATTGCTTCATGGTTGCATGGTTACATTGCTTCATGGTTGCATGGTTACATTGCTTCATGGTTGCATGGTTACATTGCTTCATGGTTAAGTTATTGTCTTGCCTCGAACATTCAAACAATCAAACATTCGCAACATTCAAACCGCACTTTGTCCCATACACTCATCACTAAAAATGGCTCACCACTAAAAAATTCCTCATCCCACCACCTCACATTCATACTTCCGTTCTGCTAAGGCGCGTATCAATTCGTGTAAATGTCTTTCTTCTTTCACTGAAATTTGGACATTGTATTGCTGTGACGACTGCGCATCTGTCCGAATTTTGGGACGATGATTCCAATCCAAATAGGGTAGGGTAGCCATCAAATCTAAAAGATCCGTTGCATTTCCTTTTTCGTTTGGACGTTTAATTTTCAATTGGTAAAATCCGCCAACTTCCTCTTGATCGGTTAAGGTATAGCCCTTTTTGTACAATTCTGTGTAATTGGTATAGTGACTACCATCGCTAGTTTGCAGGTAAATACCCGTGCGTCCTATTTGTGCAATTACGCCCTTCACGTCTTCTAATTTAATTTGCTTTCCAATGCTAATCCGATTATCGAATTGCATGAGCCGTCCACTCAAATAGTGCCGTAAATAAGGAAATCCTACGATGAGTAAGCCTCCCATAATCACGCCGTGCAATAGCGGATTGATAAGTACAAAAGTACTGCCGACCAAAACTACAACGATCGGTTCATAAATCAATAGTACACTATGAACCACTCTTTTAATTGTTATGACAAAGCTAGAAGTATTTAAGGTATTGGAAAGTCGCTGATCTAAGAAGCGCAATAGGAAATAAACGCCTATCAGTACGACTGCTTCCAAAAATAAGTCTAACCACGTAAGCTGTTCAATATTCATTTTTACTGTTTCGTTGTTTTTTTATGGTTTCATTGCTTTATGGTTTCATTGTTTCATGGTTGCATTGTTTCATGGTTTTCTTGCCTCGAACATTCAAACAATCGAACATTCAAACAATCGTTTCCAAACTGTACTTTGCCTCATCTACTCATCACTAAACACTCCATCACTCATCACTAAAAAGCAATAAAAAAATCACTCTCCCCTAAAACTAATATACCTTCTTCGATCTAGTAGTTTCCCAAGGTCATTGACAATGTACTCATTAATTTCCAGCCATCCAGACAAATCGCGTCGGAGGATACCCACATTCAGGAGGCGTTGTAAGATACCACTATATTTTTCATTGAAAGGCGTACCAAATAGTTTTCGCAGTCGATATTCGTTGGTTTTTTTCGCCATCATAATTGTTGATAACAGTATGGCAGTATCTGGACTCAAAAAATCGGGTAGATGATTGGGAATTGACTTGGAAAACTGCACCCTTTCCTGATTTTCGGTCGCCTGAATTGCGTATGACCACCGCATGAGGACTTCACCGATATTACCTTCTGCTTGTTTGTAAATTTTATTACTCAATCGCTGAAACTGGGCAGGTTTGATTTCTGCACCTTTTTCATTGACCAATACTTTGTGGGTCGCACCGTGTCGCACCAAAATTGCTTCGCGGACGTCCTCTGCCTCCATTCGGTCTAAATTGATGGTCGCTTGAAAAAGCTTATTAATGTCATAGTACTTATTGAGATGCGCTTTCAACCAATTGCTCATCGAAACGATGAAAAATATACGGGTCGAATAGCGATCAAACTGCTCGAATAGGTGTCGCACGTTTTTGCCCAGCGGTTTTTGTGGTTCGTGCCAGAGTTCGAGGTCATCTATCCAGACCATTGGTTTTTGGTTGAGGCTGTATTTTTGGATAAAATTGAGTGCACTAGCTAGGTCGTAAGTAGTTGTCAATTTCCGCCCTTGCACTTCTATTGTCTTGTTTGGGGCAAGCGTAATGGTATTGGCAGAAAAGTGCCGATTGGCAATGTATTCACCGAATAAGGTCTTACCCGAAAAACGCTGTCCCGTCAGCAGCAAAGTACCTCTAAACCCATCATACCATTGTTGCACCAGCTTTTCGACTCGCTGCATTTCTTCTCCTCGACCTACGTAAAAAGACTCACCGATGTAGCCTTCTGTCTGAAAAATAGAAGCGTAGGGTAAGTAATCAGAAGCTTTTCGACGATGCTCAATGAGGCGTGCAATAGACTCGGAAATGCTCAATACTTCACCTTGTTCTACGCTCTTTCTTACCTTTTGTAGGCTAGCAAGTTGCTGCTGCCACCAGGTGTAGATCTTGGTGAAAATGGAAGATTGATTGAATCGAAGCTGGCTAACGGTGTTTTGAAAAGTGATAGCAAGAAATGCCTTTTGAGGATCGAAGATATGGGAAATCTGAAACTCATCGCTTAGTTTCTCTGCCACGCCATCAACGATTGCTTGTAGCAAGGTTTCGTTTTTGCTAGTCTTTTTTAGAAATGTCTCTAGCGGAAAGCATAAATTATCAATGTCTTCGGTAGGAGCTTGTTCTTCCTTGGAAAGCAGAATGGTTCGGTTTCGGATATTGGCGATGCTGACTTTAAATTCGTGTTCGATACGCTCCAACAACTCCCAAGCTTCGTACAAAAGCGGTAAAATTTCAGAATCTATCCACTGTCGGACGCCACGATTTAAATCAATCTCCTTGTAAAGCAGCATTCCTTCTTGTAGTCCTATCGTGTACTGTTTACGCTTGGGTAGGCTCAGTTTTTCATTTTCCCAACGATCCAAAAAAGATTTCAGATGGTGGTTAATAGAAAAATTCTTTTCTAGTTCTTCCAAATGATTGACGACACGCCCAAATTTAGCATCTGCTGCATCCTGCAAATGTTCTCGTATGAAGCGATCGGTCTGTGGGGCTAAATCTTTGATGTTGTCAATTTCCTTATTACAGTCTTTCAATAAGTTATTGATGATGCTTTGAATCGTCCTGAAATAGCCAATGTTTTGCGAGAGGGTTTGGTGTTGTTCGACTAGGTTTTGACTTTGCTGCTCGATGTCCTCGATTTGTTTTTTGTAGGTCTGCCATGGGCTTTTTTGGTGCTTCCATTTTTCGATTTGTTTGCGGTCTACTTTTTTGATTTCTTCCTCAGAAAAACCCCGAAAAGACTCGTGGGCAGCTTGCAGATGTGCTTCTGATGCCGCCACTAATTTTTGGAGGGCATCGCTGGTCACTTCTTGATCTTTGTGCAAAATCTCTGCTTTGTGCCGCTGAAAAAGCGTATCGCGCCACAATAGCATCAGTGCTTTGGCTTGCTCCACCCAACTATACAGTATAAAGTAGTCTTCCTTGCTGGTTGTTCCATCTAATAGGTGCTGGTCGGCATCTTCGGCAATCGTCGTAATTTCTTTCTTGATTAACTGAATCTGCTTAAACAAAGCCAGCAGTTGGTCATCTCCTTGATCTATGCGCCAAAGTTCCCGTTTATGGAAGTTGGCAATTCGTTCTGAGCTTTGTATGGTGCTCGGTAATTGACTCATTTATACTTACTTTTTCGACATGGTTTATTGTGGTTTGGTTTTGCATTGGAAGTTGATAATTAGAGCTGCACGATCTCAGGAGATTGACTGAGGCTTACTTCGAATGTTACCAACAAACCACATACATCTCTAATTGATGAGGTCTGGTTCGTAGCATATAGACCAAAAAACACAAAATCGGTCACACCCCCAAATTCCAACCAGCTCGATAGTCTCTTTTTACAAACCGATTCGCCGCATCGTAGTTCGTTATCCGCATATTTTTTCCGTCCCACAGCAGCTTTTTTCGACCATCAAATTGTTTGCGACCGCGCTTGTCCATGACCGTAGCCATCTGATAAGATCGAATGGCTAGATTACCCATCAGAACCGTCTCTGTGAGTGGTCCAGCGTAATCAAAGGAGGAGGTCAGCGACTGGTGAGCCTGACTACCAAAACCCGCTTTTATGGCATCCACCCAAGAGACTTGATGTCCGTATTCCTTCAAATTTTCGTTCTTGTTGCTCGTCTTATAGTTTTTAGGCATTTCGACCACTTCCCCTCCTTTTAAATACATCATTGGTTTCAAGCCATATACACCACAAGTCATCACGCCTTTTGTTCCAATCATAATCACGCCATTTTCACTGCCTTGCCCAGTCAGCGCATCAGAGGCGGGAATCAAATCGGGATGAAAAGGACGAATGCCACCGTCCGACCAAATCATGTGGATGGGCGCAGGATTTTTACTAGTAGCTTCAAATTTAATGGAAACTTGCGAAGAAGGTGGACAGCTATCAGGGATATATTCTGGTGTCCAATTGCGCAGAAAAACTTGCCCTACGCTACATTCTACTTCGGTCGGATAGCCCAAACCGAGTACGCGAAAAGGTGGATCCATCAAGTGGCAGCCCATATCGCCCAAAGCACCCGTTCCGAAGTTCCACCAGCCTCGCCATTTGAAAGGATGATAAAGCGGATGATAAGGCGTCATCTTGGCTGGCCCAACGAATAAATCCCAATCGGCTGCACTCAAATGTTCAGGACGTTCGGGCGTCTCTTTAGGCACAGGAATACCTTGCGGCCAAACGGGGCGATTTGTCCAAACGTAAACCGTATGCACCGTTCCGATCTTGCCCGCGTCGATCCATTCCTGCATCTGTGCCTGTCCGGGATTAGAAGCACCTTGGTTGCCCATCTGACTCACGATCTTATATTCACGGGCCGCTTCTGTCAGCATTCGTGCTTCGTGGATATTGTGGGTCAAAGGCTTTTGCACGTAAACGTGTATACCTGCTTGCATGGCGGTCATAGCTGCCACAGCGTGCGTGTGATCGGGCGTAGAAATCGTGACGGCATCTATGTCGTCCTTCATTTCCTCAATCATCTTTCGGAAATCCTTGTAGAATTTTGCACGCTTAAATTTTTCCCTTGCTTTCGTCGCATTATTGCTATCTACATCACAAAGCGCAACAACTTTTCCACCACCTTTACTAGCTGCATGGCTGATGTCCGAGAAACCTTTACCACCTGCCCCAATCGCTGCTAAATTGACGGTATCGCTGGGAGCAATATATCCTTTGCCCAACACATGTCGTGGTACAATCAGAAAGGTACTCGCAGCGGTCGCAGTAGCTTTTATAAATTGGCGTCTTGTGCTATTCGTTTTGTTTTGCTGTTCTTTCATTCGTTATGATATTTAGAGCATGCTTGGAGTAGTATTGCCGATCCAATGGGTTCAAATTTCAGTCTTAGAAGAGTAGCCCTCCAAACAAGCTATTACCTAACCCGTATCGAATGCTCCTCAATCGCAGTATTAATTGCTTGTAACTGTTCCTTAGAAGCATGTTTCTTTATTTTTTTGTAAACCTTATTGTAGAAAGAAAAGTAGCTATCTTCTTGTAGGCGCGGAATCAAAGCTGCTACGTATTCGGTTGTGGTTTCGGCAGCATGTGTCACCGCAATGATATAGTGTTCGACATAATCTGTTTTGGTCGTAATCATCCAATCCCCCAATTCATCCGCAAACACGATTTCTTCGCCATCTCCCATTTTATCAATCAATTCAAACAGCAGTTTAAAGCATTGTATGCCTGCTTCGTATTGTTTTTCTGCTACTAATTCAGAAGTGAAGTCCAGATAGTATCCCACTATATCAAACCATTCTTCTGTTTCTTCGGGGACATCCATAAAATTCTTAGAATTGATTCGGAACGGAGCGTAATAGTGACCAAGCAAGGAGCGGCTGTAGAATGCTTCAATATCAGCTAGTAGATCATCGGGGGTGCGCTCGCTTTTGGTGTGTACTTTATAGATTTCTCCGAATACCGCCCTTTGGGTTCTCTCGTTCATATTTTCAAAAGCATCCTGCAAGAGTTGAAGAAGTGCGGTGCGTTCCATCTTATCAATCGCCTCGAAGAGTGTCGCTTTATTTATTTCCATAGATCATTTTAGTTGGTAGTAGATTTCTTCATTTGTTCAATGATACTAAAAATCCTAAAACCTTCCAAGTATGAAGTACATTTCTAATGAAAATTTAGACAGGCACAAAGTTTTGAACAATGCTAGAAACCTGTAAGTGATAAGAAATAAATTTACCTTTGTGCTTATGCAAAACCACCAACTCTTTTCACAAGCACAAGGTCTGCATCAGCAAGGGCAACTGCCACAAGCAGAGCAGCTTTACCGACAAGTGGTGCAACTCATGCCACATTATGCCGAAGCGAAACACTTATTGGGAATCGTTTGTAGCCAGCAAGGGCGACATGAAGAAGGGGCAAATTGGATATTGCAAGCCATACAAAAGCAGCCTGCGCACCCACCTTACTACAACAATTTGGGCTTGATCTATGCTAAAATGAACAACTGGAAAGCCGCACAGCAAGCTTTTCGAGCCGCTACGCGTCTTGCGCCAACATTTTCAGAGGCTTGGTTCAATCTCGCCAATGCCACCAAATCGCTTCACAAAATAGAGGAAGCCGTTCGTTACTACAAAAAAGCGATCAAACTCGCACCCAATCATGCCAGAGCGATGTACAATTTAGGTAATACTTTACTGGAAAATGGTAAACCTAAATCTGCTAGGGAGTGGTTTGAAAAAGCCATCAAAATACAGCCCAATTATGCCGAAGCACACAACAATTTAGGTTCTGCGCTAGAGGCTTGGAATGAATACGATGAAGCCGTGAAACACTACGAAAAAGCGGTGGAATTGAAGCCCAGTTTCATAGATGCGGTTAAAAATTTAGGCAATGCCTACACCCGACACGGAAATTATAAAAAGGGCTATGACTTGATCAAACAATACCTACATCAAAAGTACCATTCGGAATGGGACGAATTGATTTTAGCGGGCATTTCTCCTATTATTTTTGAAGATATAGCAGCCATTGAAGCCTATCAGCAAAATTTAATCGCTAAGCTGCAAAAATATCTACAAAAAGACCTCCAACTTGACCTCAGTACTTTGCATGAACGGATGCTCGAACCTTCCGCCAATCTTCCCTACCAAGGCAAAAATACCAAAATGATCAAGACGCTTTATGGTCAATTATTCAATCGCTATCTGCCCGAAATCCAGCGGACTAAACCGCTTCAAAACGCCAAGCCACACATTGGTTTTGTCGTTACCAATGGACACGAAGGCGTTTTTATGAAGTGTATGGCAGGCATCCTGAACAATGTGGATAGTAAGCGTTTTCAAATCACTATTGTTTGTAGTTTGCCGCACGGAGAACAAAAATTGCGTCCTGCGATCAAAAATCCTCAGGTCAAATATTTAGGCATTCCCAAAGAACTCGATCAATCCCTCAATATCATCGCACGCGCCAATTTTGACGTTCTGCACTATTGGGAAATCGGTACGGATTATCAAAATTACTTTTTGCCCTTCTTTCGCCTCGCCAAAGTCCAATGCGCCACTTGGGGTTGGCCAACGATTTCTGGTATTCCACAAATGGACTATTTCCTCTCTTGCGAATTACTAGAAAGTGAAAACGCCAAAGAACACTATTCCGAGCAACTCATCCGCTTCCAAAAGCTGCCGACTTACTACTATCGCCCACCCGTTCCAGCACGACTAGAACCGATAGAAAGCTTTGGATTGCCGAGTGGTGTACCGATCTATTTGTGCGCCCAAAATCTCCGAAAAGTGCATCCCGATTTCGATCAATTGGTGAAAGCCATTTTGGAAAAAGATGAAAAAGGACACATTGTTTTCATACAAGATAGCCATTCTAATATTACACATTTGCTCCAAGAACGCCTCCAACGCAATTTGGTAAATCTCCAAGAC
>JBCDKV010000152.1:0-9335 GCA_038746215.1 Bacteroidota bacterium
ATTTAAGCAGGGAGTAAGTATGCTATCTATTGTGGGAGATAAGGTTTGGAATATTTATCAAGCGACCACTCAACTAGATTTTGAGCAACGCATAGCAGAATTTAGAGAATGGATAGCTACAAATATTGTGCAAGAATATATTCAGCAACAGCTTTACAATTGCTGTGATAAAGCCAAGCAATTGACAAAGGCTTATCAATTTCAAGGATGTATCAGAACTTCTAATGCAGTAGACAGACCTATGAGAAGGTTAGATCGATTACTTTTTAATATGCAGTATTTTCATGGACATTTATATCAAGCTAACTTATTGCTTAGTAACGGACAAATAATAAGTTCCACATTTTGACCGAGCAGATTTTGTTTTGATACAAGGCGAAAAACGTAGGAATCCTCTTGGCTGGCGAGGCTTTTCAACGCAGTAGCAGGACGAAAGATGCCGTCATAAATCGGAAAGTTATTATTTGACCGTTACTTAGAGCATGGGCGTTGATTTATAATTTTGCGCCTTATAATTCAACCACCACCAGACAAACAGGATTTATTAGTCCTGCTCATCGGGCTAATGGATTTATTTATCATACTAATTGGCTGCAAAACTTATTAGTTTGTGGGTCTTTGAGAGGTGCTGAAACACGGACAAGATCCATTCCATACAATCCGTTAGAATGAGTAAATTCGGGCTAATTTAGAGCATATTTAACAAAGAAGAAAAGTCTTTCCCAGTCGTTTCTTAAATCTTAAGAAAGCGTTAAAAAGGTGGAGCATTTTACACAGTTGGTTGCTAGAACTCTATTAAGTTTTTTATCCAAATAAAAGCGCAATTTACTACAAACTCTTAGCCATTAACTTTCAAGTAACACGAGTCCAGTATCTTTATCCTCAAATCTATTACGTAAACTCACACTAATTTAGAGATGGCAAGATTAGCAAAACAAAAAGTCCACGCTGCACTAGAAAAAGCAGCGCAGAATATCTTAGATGCGGCAGGTGACGATCCTTTCGTTAGTCGAAAAGATATTCGTAAAAAATTGCAGGAATTGGATTGGACAGAGCAGCAACTGACCAACATTTTCTACCGATTCATGGATCATCGAGATGCCCAGCCAGGTGCAAGAATTACCCAAAAAGATGTAGAAGAAACCTTGGCTTACGCTAAAGAAAAGCTAGTGGATGCCTACGACAAAAACAACAATGGCTTGTCCGCTGCCGAGATTGAGCAAATGTCTTTAACTGCTCGACTAGCCGTTCGCTATGCGAAATTGCAAGATCAAACCGTGGAGATTGAAACTCGTTCTACCAATAGTATTCAGGACGGTCTTTCCAAATTAGGAGAAGGACTCTATTTTCCAGCTTGGGCAAATGAAGCCGATGCTTACCTATCTGTCTTTAGGAAAGACGCTGATCTACAAGAATTGACTCCAGAAAGTTTTAGTGCTGCTTTAGGTCTGGACTCCTCCAATCCAGCAGAATCTATTCAATTTTGGCATCAAGGAAGAACCAGCTATGAATGGATATTTGAGAATTACGAAGCCTACGAGCAAATAGGTGATCTAGAATCTTTCAAAACACTCCATCAATTTATGGAACAATCTCTGACACATATCACGCATATTGTTGTTGGTCTTGATGGCTTGCGCCCTGATTCAGAATATCCTGTTTACTTTGTAGGTCTGACATCCGAAGGAGATATACTTGGGTTTCAGACCAGTACGGTTTGGACGTAAAATTTAACTCTTCTTCAAAAAAATATAAATAGGGGAAATGCTTACACTACTGAACAAAGCACAAATTGAAACACTAAGGACACTTAGAAACACTAAGAAAAACGGCTAGTGTAGCTATGTAATCTGCTTCTCTTTTGTTCTGTAATCCAAAATGTCCAGTAGTCTAGGAAATACTCAAGAATTTCTTGTTTTCGAGAAGATGCTGCGCGAACAGGGTAAGCCTCAACTCAAATTAGCTAGGCTAACCGTTTAACCATAAATGTTGACTAAATATGATAATAAATCCAAACTACAAAGCTCAATTTTTTTTCAACTGCGGGCATGTCAATACCATTTTTCCTGCGCCATTTCGCCGTATTCAACACCAAAAGATTTGAACAACGAGAGATTGTTTTCCTTTATCCTCTATAAATCAATGTACCATGTCCGAGAAAAGAGAAAGTAGACTATCGCAATGGCTAGATCAGTTGCAAGAACAGAGTTGGAATTTGGAACTCATCATTTCAGGTTTTGTTCTATTTGGACTATTCCAATTGCGTGGATTTCTAAGCCTCTACGCCGCCTATGCAGCAGCTAATGACACTGCTTTGCCCTACGTTTTGTATAGTTCGCTCTATATTTTTCGAGTGAGCTTGGACATATTCATTTTTGCTTTATTGGCATTGGTATTTACCAGAGGTTTGTGGATCGGTGCGTTGGGTTTGCGCTATGTTTCTGGAGAAATTGACTTCGAGCATTTCAAATACAGCCCAACATTCAAGGAATTTCTGAAGAAAAAAGTAGGTAGTTTTGATGATTACATCCATAAGCTAGAAAATCTTTCGAGTACCATCTTTGCGTTTACCTACTTACTCTTTTTCATTGCGCTTTCTATCCTACTTTTTGATATTGAGCTTAAGCTTTGGAGTCATTTCTTGTATGGCGTACTTCCAGATGCTGTGGCAGATATTATGATGACAATCTCGACCTTGACGGCTCTAGTCGTTGCTTTTGACTTTCTAATGCTCGGCTTACTCAAATCCATTAAACTCCCTATTTTTAGTAAAGTTTATCTGGTCTTGTATAGAATCGCGGGCATTTTGACCCTCTCTTTCCTATGGCGTCCACTTTGGTACAATTTTATAGATCAGAAATCAACCAAATGGGTGGCAGCACTAAGTTTTCCGCTTTTACTAGGCTTCATGATTCTTGATTATGTGCCGTTCAAAAATTTTGGCTATTCCTTTTTTCCCAAGTTAAATTACAAAACCGAGTATGGCAGATTTTCTTCTGTTTATTACAAAGAAAATGCCCGTGCCGCTTTTCAAGATCGATTTTACGACGATCGCAGAGCAGCCGAAAAAGCTAAAGGCAACTACTATCCCATAGATGTCATGAGCATTCCCTCGCATCGGATCGAAACGCCTATGATGGAAGTATTTGTCAAATATACATCGTTCATAGAAGATTTGATTGTCAGCAGCGACAGCACGATTATGGCTATTAACAAAATTGGGATTAATAGTCTAGACAGGTTCAATATGATGGATATTGACATCGTGAAAAAAACAAAATCGGAGTACGATGAAGCCTATGAGGAAAGGCAGCTCGTGTACCAACAAAAATACGACAGTCTGTGGCGGGTGGATGCGGCAGCAGCAGAAACCCTTCAACTCGCCTTTGATGATCGGGAGCAACTGCGCTATCGAAATTACTTAGATCACATCAAATCCCTTATCAAGCAGTCCGTTGCTTTTTCCATCAACCACCAAATCATCCCTGATTCTGCTATTGATCTGAGTTTTTATGTGCATCCCAATCTAAATGAGGAAGGCTTCGTTTGCACCTTTCCATTAACAAACGCTAAGCTAGGCACAAACTACTTGACCCTAAAACAACAATTTTTGTACGATACTAAAGCAGGTAGCTATGAGCGTGATTTTACGATTCCGTTCATTTATATAGGGCAGGTGATGCCTTACTAGTGGCATTGGTGATATAATAGAGTCACTTAGTAGAATAGGTAGGCTGTCAATGCCTTTTGGAGTAATCTTATTGCTACTGAAGCTTCTATCTACTAAGCCCGTTTCTGATTTTTCAGGAGTTCTTTATTTGGGATATGATGTGCGAGCAAACATACCAACTAAAATTCACTTATTTTTGTTAAAATATACGAATCATACGCCCTTTCATTCGAGCACTAACAAAGAGAAAAAAAGTAAATCTCATTATTTTCAACATCGATAAAAGAGAGATTGTCAAATGGATAACAAATTAAAACAATATCAAGACGCTATTATTGCTCTGCTGGAAGCGTATGCCAAGTCTAAACTTCGCAATATGCCTGATGTAGAAAATCAAACCTTGATTGATAAAGAAAACCATCATTATTTGTTTCAAAGAGTAGGCTGGTCAAAAGGTAAATTCTCTCATGCTTGTCTTTTTCACTTTGATATTAAGGAAGACAAAATTTGGCTGCAATGCAACTGGACAGATAGTGATTTAGCAGAGGAATTGGTGAATCTTGGCGTTAAAAAAGAAGATATTGTGTTAGGATTTATTCCTGCCTCCGAGCGGAAATATACGGATTATGCAGCTTAGACTTTAGTGCGCACAACACTTGTCAGAACCTTAAATTGCTGATGTATGGTTCGATCCTGCTCCAAATATGCTCTAACGATTTACTGAGTCAATACCATTTTTTTAGTCATCGCAACAATGCCATCCAAAAGCAGTGTGTAACTGTAGATGCCTGCGTCCAGTAAATTAGCAGCTAGAATAAGTTGACCTTGACCATCATTGTTTAGTTGGACATTTTTGACCAGTTTTCCCGTAGCATCTACGATTTGCAACCTGGCATCTTGCACGCCTGCTGGAATAAAATAATTAATCTTTGTATCTACTGTGAATGGGTTGGGAGCGTTTTGTTCCAATTGTGCAGCATCGAGCGAAGAACTAGCGTTGCCAGCAGCCTTACTATTATTACTCAAAAGGGATTCAATTTTAGCTAATCTTGCTTCTAGGGCTTCGATCTTTGCATCTTTCATCGAGTTGGACTCGCTTAGTTCTTGTACTGCTTTCACCAAGGGAACAACAAAAGTGGCGTAGCGCAATTTATAGTGGTCGCTTTCATTTTGGGGCTTATCGACACCACTGAAATCATAACCAATTTCGGCTGCAACTGCTTCGACTTCTTGTGCCAAAAAACCTGTATATCGAACTTTTCCTTTCGCCAATGCTGACTGTCTCCAAAATTCATTTACTGGCGTATGCTTACGAGTTTTACCAATAGCTTCCATATCCATTTGATAAGTGACGGGCTTCAACGCATTAATGAAACTTAGTCCTGGTACGTTCTGCTTGATGCGAGTTTTAAGACGTTGATCAGAAACATTAGACCATTCTTGGTAGCCACCAATGGTTATGGCATTAGAGTTGCCCAAAATGACCGTATTGCTACCAGATGTTTCCGCATTCGCACCTACTACCGTAGAGTAATTGACGGTTTGTCCAACGATACCATTGAGGTGCGCGCGATAGCCAACGGAAGTATTATAATCTCCATTTTCAATGCGATCTAGTGCTTCGTGTCCAATAGCAGTATTCCCTTCCCCCATCTCATGCTCTATCATCGCACCACAACCGTAGGCAACGTTCCAACTTCCACCAGTGTGCGATTTCATGGCATCTTTGCCCGTTGCTACATTACAATTGCCATTGGTGTTGCTCGTTAAGGCAAAGCGCCCAAGTGCTAGATTACCTGATCCCAAAGTATTGGCAAACAAAGCACTGGAACCAATCGCGAGGTTGTCGATTGACTGCGTACTAGTTGGGATTCCACCCGTTGGATTTACACCATTACGGTATAGTGCGCTATCTCCAATAGCAATGAGATTAGACTTAGTCGTGTTTTCAAAAAGTGCGTTCAGTCCAATTGCTATATTTTCAATGCCCGTCGTGTTTGCTTTTGCAGCTTCATTACCAATAAAGGTATTGTTTCCGCCATCGCGTAAAAGCAAACGACCATAAATTAGCACATCGTCATAAATATTAGCTTTAACAATAGGAAGACAATCTGGTCCCGTGAAGGCGGGCGTACCACAATCGGGATCAACTGGTGGTGCAGTAGGCGGTGTTTGACCAATAAAAATATTGCCATCAATATTAGCATCGCCCGCAACACTTAAGCGAGGTGGATTTTGTGCAAATAGGAAATTGGATAAGCAAAAAGTAAGGCTGATGAATAGGATGTGTTTCATAATTTATAAGTTGAAAAGTTAGAAGAAGGATTTGTTTTGAGTCCGTACTAGGAACGCGAAGTAGCGTACAATATCATCTTTAACAAACTGCTTGTGACGTATGGGAAGTATTTGTGACAAAATGGAAAGCTGGTGATTACTTGTCTATATTTATGACACTGAAACTATTGTCATTGCTGCAATCTCAATAGGAAGTTACTTAATGATTGTATCACTAAAGTCTACTGGTCAGCAACCCTTTTAGATATTCGTTATTTTTTCTAGAGACTGGAATACTTTCTGCTAAATCAAAGAAATGGAGTTTTAAACCACGGGCATTACCAGAAACCTTTTTGATCTTTGCCAAATTAACTACATAACTTTTGTGGCAACGATAGAAAGTGTCGGTGCTGCTCAACTGTGATTCAATAGCAGAGATGGTGTTGCGAATCAATTGTTTTTGAATATGATCGTTGTGCCAATAGATCACTTCTACGTAATTGGAGCTAGATTTTACGTAATATAGTTGTGACGCATTCAACGCTAACTTTACGACTTGATTGTAAGATTTTAACTCGATGGGCTGCCAATTGGTGTATTGCTCAGCATTGACTTGGGAGGGAAAAATCAGGTGAGCGGAAAGACTTTGATAGTGTTTGCTATTCCTCCTCTCGATGAGATAGATAAAATAGGTCAGTGGAAAAATACCGACCGCCAGCGTACAAATCTCAAAGTAGAGAAAGCTTTCCCAGAAAGATGCCAACAAATGAATCTGCATACTATAAATAGTATTCGCAAATCCAATCAATACCACAGGACTAATTTTATAGAGCAGTTCCTTTTTCACGATCCATGACTCTTCCTGAAAATAAGAAGGTAACACAAGCGGAACGACAAACAAGAAAATTGCAGTGGAGACTAAAGCAATCCAGCCGTAACCTAGGCAAATCCATAATACATTCGAATAGTTATTGAGCTGAAAAGGCTTGAAAACATAAAGAAAAAGGAAAACAAACGAGCCAATTCTTAAACTCGTCCACCATTTTTCTCGCCGCGCCGTCATCAACGGAAAAGGACGATTTAAGTAGCTTCGTACTTTTTTTAAAAACATAGAGTGACAGATGCAATTCCATGTAAAATTACTTATACTCTCATGTCTCTCCAAAAAATGAGGCGACAAATACCACAAACATGCTCTAGTGATTTGGATTTGCTAAATTTCAGATTATCCACAATACCTCAAAAACTACCCCTCCACCTTCATTTTTTTCAACCAATTCCAATAACCAACTACTGCCACTAAAACATAAACAACATTCAGCAGTGCATAAAGATAGCCGCCTCTTATGCCGTACAAATAGACATACGTCATATCAATCACGATCCAATACAGCCAATTTTCCAAAATTTTCCGTGCGACCAATACCGTTGTAATGATAGAAAAAACCGTTGTGAAAGCATCTAAATAAGTGGCCGCAGCAGCTGTGTAAGTACCAAAAAAATAACCAACCACAAGCGTCAATACCGAACCAAGTGCGATCAGCATGAAGTGCTGCCTCCACTTTAGCTGTTGAATGGGTAATGCTTTCTGTTTCGATCCTCCCCCACGCCACTGATGCCAACCATAAAAGCCCATCCCGACATAATATACTTGCAAGATACCATCCACGTATAAATCGTAGAAAACAACCGCAGCGTAAGCCCAAAGTATGGCACTAACAATCCCAAATGCCCAACACCAAATATTCCCACGCGCTGCTAATACGACGTAGGCGATAGCTGCCAAGACTGAAATCATTACGATCCAGTTCATTTCTACTATCGAAGCCCACACGTTTTGTACTATCTCCATTGTATTAACCGTAATGCTTTGACTAGTTTATTCGTTTAACCTCAAAACACTGATATTGTTAGACAAATAAACGGTTCAGCAAATCAACAAAAAAGAAAATACACTTTTTTATCTCAAATAGAGTATAGTTTGTAGCTTTACTATTGTGAGTTTCAACTCACATTAGCCAGACTAACCATGCAACCATGAATGTTAACTCAATATGATAATAAATTCAAACTACAAAGCTCAATTTCCTTTCAAATACGGGCATGTCAATACCATTTTTCCTGCGCTATTTCGCCGTATCAGAACTTTTTCCTACGTCCGCAAACGCATGGAACTTGAGGATGGTGATTTCATGGATTTGGATTGGTCGAAAGTGGGCAGTGAGCGACTAGTTTTGCTCGTTCATGGACTAGAAGGGAGCAGCGATGGAAACTACATCAAAGGCATGATAAAGGCGTTTAATCGTCATGCTTGGGACGGAGTAGCACTCAATTTTCGGGGTTGCAGTGGCGAACCCAATCGGCTGCATACAGGCTATCATATGGGCGCTAGTCCAGACCTAAAGGCAGTGGTTGACTACATCAATTCCTTCAATCAGTACCAAGAATTAGTCATCATCGGTTTTAGTTTGGGCGGAAATGTATTGCTGAAATATTTAGGAGAAGAACAAGATCGAGTCCCTGCTTTTTTGAAAAAAGCGATTGCCTTTTCTGTGCCTTGTCATATCCCGTCAGCGAATATAGAGATAGATAAATGGCAAAATCGGCTCTATTTGGCACGTTTCCTTCGCTCTTTGAACGAAAAACTCAAAATAAAGAGTCAGCTATTTCCAGATTTGGTTCAATTACCCAAGGGACGTTTGCCAAAAAACTTCAAAGAATTTGATGATTACTACACGGGACCAGTACATGGGTTTAAAGACGCACAGGATTATTGGACACGTTGTAGCAGTACCTTATTTATGCCCGACATCAAGATTCCAACCTTACTCGTCAACGCCAAAGATGACAGCTTTCTAAGCGATGCTTGCTATCCCTACGAAATCGCGGAAAACCATCCCTATCTTTATCTGGAAATCCCCGAGCACGGCGGTCACGTCGGCTTCGTTGATTTTGAAGATCGCAGACAATATTGGTCAGAATTGAGAGCATTAGCTTTTGCCGAAAATGATTAGTCTGGCTATTGGCTATTGGTTAGAGCAATTCTTTGATTATCAATTAATTATGTCATATTATACTCTCTTTGGAATAAAAAAGTGCATTTTGCTTCCTTGACATTTCTAAATACGGTAGTCCTATATTTGTAAGGCTACATGCGCCCTTGCCCTCTGCGTACTTTGCGAGCTTTGCGTGCAACGTAGCCTTACATTTGCAGCACTACCAAATTACTTCGTCCAAAGTCTAAAGCCTGCCAAATGTTGATCAAGGTTTTTTAAGGACAAAGAAGCGAGAATCGCTTCTTTGTCCTTAAAAGACCTTGATTCGCTGAGGAGGTGTCGACCTCCTCCTCAGCGAAAACTTACCCTAAAATTTGGAGGTAAATGATGTAAAT
>JBCDKV010000153.1:0-9317 GCA_038746215.1 Bacteroidota bacterium
CGTGTTTCGACTAATGATGCAAAGTCACTATTTTCTATTTTCAAAACATCTGTAATTAAACCTTCTAAAGCCGTGATTCCCATTCCCGCTACGATCGTGCCACTTTGAGGTAAGGTCTTTAGAATACCGTAAAACTCTAATTTACGAATAGCATCTCTAACACTCGTTCTGCCTACTCCGAGTCGCTCTGCTAATTTGCGTTCAGGTGGTAGTCGATCACCTGCATTCAGTTGTCCTGAGGTTATCAAAGCTCTAATTTGTCGAATAATCTTGTCAACTGGTGTCTCGATTGTAATCTCCTGAAAATTGCTAAGTACGTCCATGTTGTATTTAAATTGATGGTCTATTTTGGTTGGACTTAAATTGGTTGACCAATTTTTGGTAGTACAAATATATAGCTGTTTTTCTATTGCGCAAATTTTTTTCCAAGTTTTAATAGAAAAATGCTGTCTTTCTAAGAATTAAATACCGAATTTACTCTAAAAAAGCAATTTCAACTCGGTTTTGAGTAATCAAGACTTACCATTTGGTGAGGTACGACTCATCTATAATTGATGCGAATAACGACTGTACGGATAACATTTTTCTTGACATTTGACTCAGATATGGTTCAGGTTAATATCCGCAAATTGAGCATACTTGTTGCGCGATCTCAAACGCTTTACTGAGTCTTAGAAGTTTAGTAAAACTATCACTGCCACAAAATGGAGTATTTTACCCGTTATTCGCATAATTGGGCATGCCTGTTGCGCGATTTCAGGAGCTTCCGTAGAACTTGTTCTGAGTATTGCTTAAAATCTCGCACATGTTTCCATCCAAAGTACAAATCCGTACAATTGATGTCCATTTTTATACATTTACGACTACAAATCGCCTTTAAGTAGCTGTATACCAATCAGTTAAAATATTGGTGTGAAATTTGTTGGATAGCAACCGTAACTGAGCATTGCTGGGTGCATCTCAAAATGTCGTTTTGTTGATTAAAGGGCGAACTTTCGTTTGTATTTCATGCAGTCGCATCCGAAAATCTACCAAGGATGATTTTCGGATGCTCCAAGGGTTTTTTAAGGGTAGAAGCGTTAAAGTTTTAACGCTTTTTGCCCTTAAAATCCCCCTAGCAGAAAGTTTTCACCTTTGAAAAAAAACTTTCTGCGACATTTTGAGATGCGCCCGCATTGCCTCATGGACGGTAAGTTCTCAGAACGTGCGAACAACAATAATTCTGATGAATGCTGTGGAAAGTCTTGTCTTGCAAGTTCCTTAAACGCCACCAAAAATACCATGACAAAAAATACCATGATGAATAAAAACAATCTAAAAATTGCCCTCCGTAATTTGAGCAATCATCCCTCTCAATTTGCGATCTTAATCGGCGGACTCAGTATTGGTATGGCGGCTTGTTTGCTTTTGCTACAATACGTTAACTTTGAACTGAGTTTTGATGATTTTCACAGCAAAAAAGATCGAATTTATCGAGTCGTCAACGAGCGGATACAAGAAGGCGAAAGTATACAAAAAGGAACGATCACTTATCCGACTATCGGACCGACCATGCGGCAAGAATTTCCCGAAGTCGTCAATGCCACTCGAATTGCTTATAGCTCCAATATGATGATTACAAAGGGAGATCGCATTGATCCCATAGCACCAGGACTGTGGGTAGATGAACATTTTCTGGAAATTTTTGACTACAAAATCCTAGCGCAAGACGACCTTAGTTTGTTGGATGCACCTAACGAATTGGTACTGACCCAAAGTATTGCTGATCGCTATTTTCCAAGCGCAAAAGAGGATTATCAAAAAGTCATCGGTCAGACTTTGCGCATTGATACGGACGCCGATTTGTACCAAGTGGTTGGTGTCATAGAAAATGTGCCTGCTCATTCTAGCTTACAGTTTGAAGTGTTGGGCAGTTACGCGTCTTTTGTTAAATACATGGGAGCAGGAGCAGATGTGAGTTGGACGTGGTCAGATTTTTACCACTATTTGGAATTAGCTCCCGATACGGACGTGGCGGCTTTGGAGTCCAAATTTACTGCTTTTAGCGAACGTCATTTTCAAGGAACGGCAGTATCAGGTAGCGAAGAAATTTTCACCCTACAAGCACTTGCCGATGCGCATTTGTATTCCTCCGAATTGGAGTACGAAATTGGGACGACCACCAATGCTAGGGCGGTGTGGTCGCTACTCATCATCGCATTTTTCATCCTCGTACTGGCTTGGATCAATTACGTCAATCTTAGCTCGGTGCGCGCTATTGAACGCTCGAAAGAAGTGGGTGTCCGAAAAGCGATTGGTGCGACTCGTTTCCAACTCATCCAGCAATTTTTTGTAGAAGCACTGCTGGTCAATGCGCTGAGTTTTGCGATAGCAATAGGTATCGTATTTCTAGCGACCCCGTGGTTTGCCAGTACCTTCGCCATTTCTAGCGATAGCTTGTATTTTTGGTCGAGCGACAGCTTTCAGTTGTATCTGTTGCTTGGGTTATTTGGGCTACTAGCGATTGGTGTATTTGTTTCGGGTATCTATCCCGCCTACTTGCTTTCTGCGCCTCAAATTTCTAATGTGCTCAAGGGAAGGTTTACCAAAGCACTTAGTGGCACAAAATTGCGGAAAGCACTGGTGGTGTTTCAGTTTAGTATTTCCATTGCTCTTATCGTTGGTACGCTTTTGGTGAGCAGACAAATTCGATATATGGGCCAGCAAGACTTGGGTGTGAATGTCGAGCAAATGATGACCCTCAATTCACCAGAGATGACCGCATGGGACAGTACTTTCATCCACAATATGGACGCTTTCAAATCGGAACTGACTCAATTGACGGGGGTGGAAAGTGCAGCTACTTCTAGCCGATCACCAGGACAAGGCACTGGACGTATTTTCCAAATCCAAAAAGCAGGCGAGAACCAACAGAACTATACCAGCAATTTTATCAATACGGATTTCAACTACGCAGCAACCTACGAATTACCCGTTTTGGCAGGACGCTTTTTCCGATCAACGGATCACAATTATGACTTTAGAGCAGTAGACAAATTGGTGATTAGCGAAGCGACGGTGGACATGCTCAACTACAATAATAACGAAGCGGCCATCGGCAAACAATTGTCGTTTTGGGGAAAACAGTGGCAAATTGTAGGCGTCGTTCCCGATTTTCACCAACGCTCTTTGCACCACCGTAAAGAACCCATGCTTTTCATCCCCTCCTACGGTACAACCCATTTACTTTCTCTGCGCGTCAATGCCCAAAACATAGACCAAACCATTGCTCAGGTACAGACACTTTATCAGGACTTTTTTCCAGGCAATGACTTTGAGTATCAGTTCCTAGATGAACAATTCCAGCGACTCTACGAAGGCGATTTGCGCTTCGGCAGAATGCTGACTTTCTTCATGTTACTCACCATTTTTATTGCTTGTTTAGGCTTGTTCGGATTGGCTTCGTACAATACCTTTTTACGCACCAAAGAAATTGGCATTCGAAAAGTGCTGGGCGCATCTGTTCCTAATTTGATTGCACTCCTTTCCAAAGACTTTATAAAATTGGTAGCTATTGCGCCGCTTCTTGCTGCTCCTATTGCCTATTATTTTATGCACCAGTGGCTACAAAACTTCGCCTATCACATTGAAATACAATGGTGGATATTTGTGCTGGCAGGTGTGATTGCCATTGGTATTGCTTTGTTAACGGTGAGCGTTCAAAGTGTGAAAGCTGCGCTGACCAATCCAGTAAAGTCTTTGCGAAGTGAATGAAAAATTATGATATGTTTATCTAATATTATACTGTAAACGGTGTGAAAAAGTGCTTTCATTTTTGAAAAGAGATAGGTTTTGTTCACATTATTTACCACTAAATTTGGCAGGCTCGATGCCGCCAAATTTGAAAGTGCGCCTAATAGCTTGTATTCAGAAATATCAAGGGAGCAAAATGCACTTTTTATACCAAACGGAGTATATATTCCAAAAATGCTCTAATTAAAACAGAACAATATGTGGCGCAACTATATCAAAGTAGCCTTTCGCACTTTATGGAGAAACAAACTTCATACGACCATCAATGTGATCGGCTTAGCTATTGGGATCAGTGCTTGTATTACAATATTTCAAATTGTAGCCTATGAGTACAGCTTTGATAATTTCCACGAAGATCGCGACCGTATTTATCGGGTTTATACAGAGTTTAGTGGGGTTTACCAAGGTAAAAATCCGGGGGTTTGTGCGCCACTGCCAGCAGCTATAACAGCAAGTGTGACAGGTGTAGAAACAGTTGCACCTTTACACACTGTCTACCGACCTAAAGTAGTGGCGCATCCGACGGCTACTAATCGCAAAACTTTCAAAGAACAGAAGGGGGTGGTGTTCGTGACGCCTGATTTCTTTGATGTTTTTTCTAGCTACGATTGGTTAGTGGGTTCACCAGAGAGTGCCTTGTCGCATCCCAATCAAGTCGTCCTGACCGCAAGCAAAGCCAAGCATTATTTTGGCGTGGAAGACCTGACCACTTTGGTTGGAGAAGAGTTACTGTATTTGGATTCCCTATCGTTTTTTGTAACGGGTATCGTTGATGATTTAGAGACCCCAACCGATCTCACTTTCACGGATTTCATTGCTTTTTCGAGTATAAAAAGCAACCAATTAGAAGCAGCATTTAACATGAATGCTTGGGATAATTTCAATAGTAGTTCTCAATTATTCATCAAGAAGATGGAAGGGGTGACAAACGATCAGCTTACTACTCAATTTGATGCGCTACTGGCTCAAAATGAACCCACAGAGGAAGCAGATGACGGATGGATCACTAATTTTAAATTACAAGCACTCACAGATCTTCATTTTAACAGTGAACTTGGGTTATACGATAGAAAGGCAGCCAATCACTACACCTTGTATGCGCTGATCGGAATAGGTATTATTTTACTCCTACTAGCCAGTATTAACTTCATCAATTTAGCTACTGCCCAATCCTTACAGCGCAGCAAAGAAATTGGGGTGCGCAAGGTGATTGGTGGTAACCGAAAAGCATTAATCGCCCAATTTCTCAGCGAAACGATGCTACTCGTAACAGTAGCTACTATAATTGCAATAGGATTATCCAGCTTGCAGTTTCAGTATTTTCAAGAATTCCTTCCCGAGGGTTTAAGTTTCCAAATTTTCACGCCTAGTACCTTAGCATTTTTGTTTCTAACAATTTTGATTGTCAGTGTATTAGCTGGCTTTTATCCAGCCTTTGTCCTCTCTTCTTTTTTGCCCGTTGTAGCATTAAAACAGCGAATCATCAACAGCAAAGGTGGCGATAGTAACAATTGGCTCCGCAAAGTGCTAATCGTCGTCCAGTTTAGTGTTTCGCTGGTGCTGATTACGGGTACGCTCATCATTGGGCAGCAAATCCATTATTGGCTCAACAAAGATTTGGGTTTCGATCAAGAAGCAATTGTGCATTTCAGAACCTCTTGGAAATATCCACCAGAAAAGAAACAATTGTTGGTAGCAGAATTGTATCAACTACCTGCTATCGAGCAAATTTCACTGCACAGTTCGCCGCCATCGCAGGAGGGATTCATGGGTTCAAATTTTGAGTTTGAGGTCAATGGTGCAATGGAAACGCACCACATTTACCGAAAAATCATAGACGAAAACTACTTGGATTTGTATGGCATCGACCTAGTCGCAGGGCGAAGTGTACAGCCCAGTGATACGGTGAGAGAATTTGTGATTAATGAACAAATGGTGGAACTGATGGGACTAACTACTGCGGAGGAGGCAATCGGAAAAACCCTGCAATGGGGCGAATCTCGCTATCCCATTGTTGGTGTCACCAAAAATTTTCACCACCAAGACCTGCGACAGTCCATCACGCCATTAGTTATGAATGCTCACCAACGCACCTTTGCGCTCAGCCTAAAACTAAAAACTCTGGAGGCGCAGCAAACTATGGAAAGTGTAGCTGAAATTTGGAAAGAAATCTATCCAGAAGCTTCTTTTAGTTATCAGTTTTTTGACGAAGCCATTGCCAATTTCTATGAGACCGAACAGCGGATTGCTAAGTTGATGCAAACTGCAACGGGCATCGTCATTTTCATCTCTTGCATTGGACTTTTTGGACTCGTTTCTTTTGCAGTTGCCCGCCGTACCAGAGAAATTGGTATCCGCAAAGTGCTTGGTGCAAGTGTTAGTAGTATTGTCGCGCTGTTATCCAAAGATTTTATACAACTCGTCTTCTTGGCTTTCCTCATCGCTGCGCCGATTGCTTATTATCTTATGAACCAATGGCTACAAGATTTTGCCTATCGCATTGAGTTGCGGTGGTGGGTATTCGCACTGGCAGGTTTAATGGCGGTGGGTATCGCGCTATTGACAGTGAGCTTTCAAAGTGTGAAGGCAGCATTGGCTGATCCTGTGGAATCATTACGAAGTGAATAAAAAAGAAATCACCATGTTAAGGAATTACATTAAAATCGCCCTCAGAAACCTATGGAAAAGTAAGTTTTTCTCCCTCATCAATGTCGGTGGACTGGCATTGGGTATGGCAGTGACCATTGTGATTGGGCTGTGAATGTGGGATGAATTGAACTACAATAAAAACTATGAACATTATGACCATATTGCTGGCGTGATGCAAAACCAGACCTACAGCAATGGCATCACGACGGGGATCACGACGCCCAAGCAACTTGCCCCCATTTTACGAGCAGAATACGGCAGCAATTTTGAGCAAGTTGTGTTGTCTAGTTTCATTTTTGACAATACCTTGTCCAGAGACAATCAAGTCTTTTCCAAAAAAGGTGGATTCATGGAAACTGGTGCGCCCGAATTGCTTGCTTTGAAAATGATACATGGCAGTCGAAAGGGCTTAGAAGACATCAATTCTATTTTGCTTTCTGCTTCTGCGGCTCAATCCTTTTTTGGCGACGAAAATCCAATCAATCAAAGTATCAAATTAGGGAACGATGATCTGCTAAAAATAGCAGGCGTTTATGAAGATTTACCTAAAAATTCTCGATTTGGAGATTTGGAATTTATCGCGCCTTGGAAACTATACGAAAAGGGGCTGCCCGATTGGTTGGGTTGGGGCAACAATTGGTTTCAGACTTTCGTGCAAATCACACCAGAAGTCACTTTTGCGCAAGTTTCCGACAGAATCAAAGACGTCAAATTGGATAATTCTCCCGAAGAACAAGCATACAATCCACAACTCTTCTTGCATCCCATGTCCAAGTGGTATTTGTACAGCGAATTCGAAGAAGGGATCAATGCAGGTGGACGCATCACCTATGTTTGGCTGTTTGGCATCATTGGCGTATTTGTCTTGCTGTTGGCTTGCATCAATTTTATGAATTTGAGTACGGCGCGTTCTGAAAAACGAGCTAGAGAAGTCGGTATCCGCAAATCGGTGGGTTCAAGCAGAGGACAACTGATTGGTCAGTTTTTTAGCGAATCGGTGGTGCTTGCCCTCTTTGCGTTCGTGTTTTCCATTTTGTTGGTTGTGCTAATGTTACCTTTCTTTAATGAATTGGCAGGAAAAGAAATGCATATGCTCTGGGGAAACCCAGTTTTCTGGATGTTGGGTATGGGTTTTGCTTTACTGACGGGCATGGTTGCAGGTAGCTATCCTGCACTCTATTTGTCGTCTTTCAAACCCGTCAAAGTACTCAAAGGCACGTTTAAAGCGGGGAAACTAGCTGCCGTTCCTCGCAAGGCTTTGGTTGTGTTACAATTTACCGTTTCCGTGGTGCTCATTATTGGAACGGTTGTTGTTTTTAGTCAAATACAATATGTGAAAGAGCGTCCTATTGGTTATAATCAGAACGGTCTAATCAACATTCCAATAAAAAATCCAGTCATCCGTGAAAAATACGATTTGATTCGGAATGAATTGCGCCAAAGTGGGATGATTGATGAAATAGCGGTTAGTGGCTCACCTGTCACCAGAGCTTTTACCACCAATGGTGGACTCGACTGGGAAGGGCGACCAGAAGACATGCAAAACCAATTTTGGTCGGTACGCGTCAGCCATGATTTTGGGAAAACAATTGGTTGGGAAGTGGTCGAAGGACGTGACTTTTCAAGAGACTTCGGCACGGATAGTATGGCATTTGTCATCAATGAAGCAGCGGTGAAATATATGGGTATAGAAGACCCCGTAGGCAAAAAAATGACGTGGGGCAGCAATGGTGACTATACGATTATCGGCGTGGTGAAAAATATGGTGATGCAGTCGCCCTACACAGCGCATAATCAGATGTTTTTTGTGCTGGATTATCAAAGAACTAGCAATCTTATTGCAAAAATCAGTCCCTCCGCTACTCCAAAAGCAGCACTAGCAGAACTGGAACAAACCTTCCAACAATACGACCCTAACAACCCTTTTGAATACGAATTTGTGGATGCAGATTACGCCCAGAAATTTGGAGAAGAAGAAAGGGTAGGCAAACTTGCTGGCTTTTTTGCTTTGCTCGCCATTTTCATTAGTTGCTTAGGATTATTTGCTATGGCTGCCTTCGTGGCGGAACAGCGAACTAGAGAAATTGGTATCCGAAAAGTGTTGGGCGCAAGCATCAGCGGCATTGTGGCTTTGCTGTCCAAAGATTTTCTGCTGCTAGTAGTGATCGCTTTATTGGTCGCTTCTCCTCTAGCCTACTATTTCATGGATCAATGGCTCGATAATTACGCTTACAGCATCCAAATTCAGTGGTGGTTTTTTGTCTTAGCTGGCGGATTGGTCGTTGGTATTGCTTTTTTGACGGTCAGTTTTCAATCTATTAAAGCAGCCTTAATGAATCCGGTCAAGAGTTTGCGGAGGGAATGATTATTTCAGCAACTCAGCGTATTCTTCACATTTGCCGAAAAAATGGGAAAGGACACCTATATAAACAGCAATGAGTTTGTTGATGATGATTGTTTCTAAAAATCATCACCAACAAACTCATTGCTGTCCTAAGAAATTTTTGGAAACAAGGTGTAAAGCTTTGTTGCCCACCTTGTTTTTAGAAGAATCATATCAAGCGATTTAGCTTGACTTTAGCCTTTTGCCATTAGCTGTTGGCTTGATTAGCAAGTAATCACAACCCAGTAAGATAAATTTACTCACACTCCTACTTTTTGACCAAGTGTAAATAAATCCACTGTATTAAAGCTGCGCGGCATTAGCCAATAGCTAAATGCCAACTGCTAATGGCTAAGTAACGGACAAATAATAAGTTCCACATTTTGACCGAGCAGATTTTGTTTTGATACAAGGCGAAAAACGTAGGAATCCTCTTGGCTGGCGAGGCTTTTCAACGCAGTAGCAGGACGAAAGATGCCGTCATAAATCGGGA
>JBCDKV010000154.1:0-9314 GCA_038746215.1 Bacteroidota bacterium
AAAGAAGAAACGGAGATGACAGGACAAGCTAAGGTACTATCACTCACTGTCAGTGGGAGCGAAAACAACTATCGCTTCAATGTGGAGGTAGAAAGTCCAGATACGGGTTGCGATCAATACGCTGATTGGTGGGAAGTGTTTAGCGAATCTGGGGAATTGGTGTATCGCAGAATATTAACTCATAGCCACGTTAACGAGCAGCCTTTCAAACGGAGCGGTGGCACGATTAATATTACTGACGATCAGGTCGTTTTTGTGCGGGCACATATGAATAATCTAGGCTATGGCATGGATGTAATGAAAGGCAGCGTCAACGAAGGATTTCTAAGGACTCGATTGGATACAAGTTTTGCTGCTGATTTAGCGAATCAAGAACCCTTGCCGCGTGATTGTGCTTTTTGACACGATTTGGAATGATGCACACTTGACATGTTTTATATCGTATCAAATACTGCGGCTTAACCTTGACCAATGAGAGAAAACTGCTTAATAAGTATGATGACTAATATTTGTTTCAAGCCTTGCTTAAAACCTCTTAAACCTCTAGTTCCTATTTATCGCTCCCAAACTTCCACCTCCCAATCCTCCAAGTTTCGCTCTGCTTTGGAAAAGCTAATGCCAACCAAATACACGGTCTTCGCAGAATTTTTGTAAGCTGCTGCGTACGCTCGATTCTTGATTTGCTCAATCGCATTTTCGATGGGTTCATTGAGCTTGAATTCCATCAGATAGAGACGGGCTTCCGTTTCGACGAGTAGATCTAAGCGTCCTTTGTGCTTCGTGATTTCGGATTGGACATGATAGCCCATAAAAGAAGTAACCAGATAGATAATGGTGTGGAAATAGCCTTCCCATACTTCAAATTCAGTGAGCTTATTGTGCTTTTTTTTAGGCAATAAGTGATAAGAAATATCGGAAAATAGAACGCGGAGTTGATCTACAAAAATACTTATGTCGCCATCCTCCAGTCCTTCTTCCATTTTTACGAGCGCATTACCAATGGTCGAAGAAGTCTTGTAGGTAAAGGCTTCTGTAAGGTTATAAATCATAGAAATGCGGACTTCTTCATTGGGGTAGCCCAGCACATATTTGCTTCTATTGTGCCTGGTCTGCTTTGATTTGATCGTCAGATAACCCGTCTGGAAAAGTAACCCAACAATATCTATTTTATCCAAGGAATATTTATCAAAAAAAGTTTCAGGAACAGCTATAGCTTCTAATTCCTTTGGGTGTACAGCTTGATTTCTAATTGTTTTCACCAAAAAAGTAGGCGTTCCCGTAGCGAACCAAAAGTTATTGAAATGATGTGCTTGAAAAAAGCTAAGCAGCGAAAAAGGATTGTATAGCTTGATGTCAGGATCGTAAGCGTAGCCATTGTACCAAGTTTTGATACCTTCTAGCAGTTCTTCTCTTTCTTGCTGCAGTGTCTTTGCTGCATCGTCGATGTGTTCTGAAAAATAAGATAATAGCTCTTGTTGCGTGATGCCCAATAAATCATTGCTCCATCGGTGGAGACTTAAATCAGTTAAGTTATTTAAGTCAGAAAAGAGACTGACTTTGCTGAATTTGGAAACGCCTGTGATGAATAAAAAGCGCAGATGTCCATTTAGGTCCAAATCCTTAAGTGGGGAGAAAAAGTCTCGTAGAATACTTTGATTTTTTTTAGCTTTCGCTAATTCTGTTAAAAAATCAGTAATAGGCTTATCATATTCGTCAATTAATAAAACCACAGGTTTTCTTTTTGCTGAGATGCTTTCTATCAAGGTTCTAAATTGCTTTCCAAGCGAAACTTTAGCAATAGGAACATCAAACTTTACAGCATAATCTTCAACTTCGCTGCTTAAAATTTCTTCTAAATTTTCTACCGCATGTCCGAAGGAAGAGAAATTAAAATGCAGAACAGGATACTGTTCAAATTCATAATCAGTTTGCTGATGAATATACAAGCCTTTGAATAGCTCCTTTTCTCCCTCGAAGAGATGCTGAAATTTGGAGAGTAAGAGAGATTTACCAAAACGGCGAGGACGAGATAGGAAATACAGTTTTCCACCACTAATAATGTTATACATCTGTTTTGTCTTATCTACATAGATCAAGTCTTCTTTTCTAATTTCCCTAAAATTCTGCCTGCCTGTTGGTAATTTTCTCATGGGGCAAAGATAAGGGATTTAAGGATGCGCTGTTAGCTAAAAGAAGGCGAAGCCATCACATGAATTACTTTTCACGCCCACTTTGGTACTCCCAAGGAGGTAAGATCATAGTTCATTAGCGATTCCTTAATAGTGTCGTTTCGGACTTTTTGTGAACTTACGAAGTTAGCATTTCCTGTTGCCAGATTTTATTCGGAATGGCGGGCAACTTCAAATTTACCTGTCATTTAACGCATCTATATGAATGGCAAGCTTAGAGCATGTTTGGAGCATTATCTTCCTGTAAACCAGTATTTTCCGAACCTGACTTTGAAAATAATCGCTCGTATATCTCGATAAAGTCACTATTATTTTCTTCGCCAGAACCGTAAACTACTGACTTACAGTTCAATCCTGCTCCAAACAAGCTCTTAGAGTTGCCTGTCATTATATCCTCGATTGAGTACCTACTTTTTAATGTTGTAAAAATCTGATAATCAACAAAATAGATGCTTACTACCGCTCCTAATTGAGTGGTTTGGATGAAACAGGGTGCATAATCTCATGTAAATCACTATTTTTGGGCATTATTAAACTACTCTGCATGATGTTTTACTTTAAAATTCATTCAGCAGACAAAAATTCAGATTAAAAAATTCCTGTATTGAGAGACTATTCATTTCTGACTAACGAGCAAGATTTAGTTCAATTTCAAAACGAAAATAAACAGATCGAATGGCTGTGTATCGACACTGAATTCATCGGTGAAAAACGCTACCAAACCCTACTTTGCCTGGTGCAAGTTGCTACGCCAAATGGACTTTATATTTTTGATGTCATTCAACTGCCGCACATCCAGCCGATTTTGGAGATGCTCATCGATCCCGATATTCTGAAAATTACCCACGCAGGAGAAAACGACTATCGGCTGCTGTATGAGCTTTACGATATGATTCCCAAAAATGTATTCGATACGCAGGTAGCAGCGGGCTTTATCGGACATCGCTACCCTATTTCTTTTCGGGCATTGGTGCAGGCAGAGCTTAATATTCGAGTCAGTAAAGTGCAGACCGTCACAGACTGGGAACGACGCCCAATGAAGGCGCGACAGATTCAGTACGCTTTGGATGATGTGATTCCATTGAAAGAGCTACACGACCGACTTTCCAGTAAAATTGCCGCTTTAAGTAGGACAGATTGGGTGAAAGAGGAGATGAAAAAAGTAGAGTTTACGAGTTATTATGAAAAGCATCCGCATCGCGAAGTACTCAACCACAATTTACTGCCTGTCATTGCAAAAAAAGAGCAGGCCTTTTTGATTCGCCTCATAGAGTGGCGGCGTAGTCTCGCAGAAAAGCGTAACCATTCTAAAGAAATGGTTTTGGCGAAAAAGTACATTGCCCCTATCGTCAAAAGTATCCATCTCGGTGTGGAAGGACTCAAACAAAATAGAAGAATTTCGGAGCGTTTTGTGAAGAGGTACGGCGAGGAAATGGAGGAAATGTATCGACAAAAGATTACACCCGAAGAAATAGCGATCCTAAAGCAAGTTCCTAAATCCGTCAAAATTGATCCTAAAGAAGAAATCAAGATGGAAATGCTGTATGCGTTTATCAACTACCAATGTTTAGAAAAAAGTATCGCACCAGAGCTGGTCTTTCCAAGGGGCTTGTTCAAGCGGATGAAGGAAAATATTCATCTGGAAGCAGAGAGCTTACGGACGGGTTGGCGCAGCAAGATTCTGGGTGAAGCCATCACTAAGAGTTTAAACCACAGAAATCAATTGCAAATAGAAATGGAGGAAGGAAAAATGGTGTTGAAGTCTGCGTAATTATACTACAAAATCCCTACTTTATCGTGTCAATATTACTTCAAATAGAAAATTTAAAAATTAGCTTTTCGCTGTCAGAGCAAGAGGTCGAGGCGGTTGAAAGCAGTACTTTTGACATTCAAAAGGGTGAGATTTTAGGTATCGTTGGCGAGTCTGGTTCGGGCAAATCGGTAACTGCCCTTGCTATTTTGCATCTACTAGCAGAAAATGCAAGCGTAAAAGGTAAGATCATTCATCATCAAGCTGCCGATACCATCAATTTACTACACGATAAAAAAGTCATTCAACAATACCGAGGAAAACGCATTGCCATCATTTTTCAAGAACCAATGAGTGCACTTAATCCTGTTTTCAAAGTCGGTGCGCAAGTCGTGGAAGCCATCCAGCTTCACCAAAGAATAGATCAAGCCACTGCAAAAAAAATCACCCTAGATTGGTTCAAAAAAGTGCAGTTAGCCGACAGCGAACGCATTTTTCAGTCCTATCCACACCAGCTTTCGGGTGGACAATTGCAAAGGGTGATGATCGCAATGGCAATGAGTAGTGCACCTGATTTACTGATTGCTGACGAACCTACCACGGCACTCGATGTACAAGTACAAAAAGCGATACTTGATCTTTTAAAAGATTTGCAAGCGCAGCAGCAGATGAGTGTACTGTTCATTTCGCACGATTTGGCGGTCGTGGCTTCTCTAGCTGATCGCGTATTGGTCATGCGAAGGGGTAAAATTGTGGAGATGGGCGAGACTGCACAAATCTTTCGTCAGCCCAAGCATCCCTACACTAAAGGTCTGCTGGCTTGCCGTCCTCCACTTGATCGAAAATTGCATCGACTACCCATTATTGAAGATTTTGAGGCAGGAGTCGTCGATCAAAATTCTGTAGCAAATCATTCAATCCAAACAACCACTGCTAAAAGCACAAATGAGACCACAAAAGATCGCTTACTTCAAGTAAAAGACTTATCGGTCTGGTTTCCGAATCGGAAAAATTGGTTCGGGCAAGCCAAGGACTATGTGAAAGCAGTCAATCAAGTGAGTTTTGAATTACGGACTGGTGAAACGCTAGCTTTGGTAGGAGAAAGTGGCAGTGGAAAAACGACATTGGGCAGAAGTCTCCTGCGTCTGAATACGGTGCGTTCGGGTAGCGTTTTTTTTGAGGGACAATCTGTACTAAACGCAAGTAAGAATGAAATGCGGCTGCTGAGAAGAAAAATGCAGATTATTTTTCAAAATCCCTACGCTGCTTTGAATCCTAGAATGCCTATCGGTCTCGCCATAGCAGAACCCATGAAGGTGTATGGTATCGCAGACAGCAAAGCAAATACCCTCGAATTACTGGAAACGGTTGGTCTGGAAACTAAGCACTACAATCGCTATCCACACGAGTTTTCTGGCGGACAACGCCAACGCATCTGTATTGCGAGAGCATTGGCACTGCGTCCCAAATTTATCGTTTGTGATGAGTGCGTTTCTTCGCTGGATGTATCTGTGCAGGCTCAAATTTTGAACCTCCTAAAAGACCTGCAAGATCAATTTGAGCTATCTTACCTCTTTATTACGCATGATTTATCCGTGGTGCGCTTTATCGCTGATCGTATTTTAATTATGAAGGATGGAAAAATCGTGGAAAGTGGTACGCCAGAAGCTATTTTCGAGCAGCCAACGCAAAATTACACCAAAACATTGCTAGCGGCTATTCCTGCTGGTATTTGAATCGCGCTCTACTAAAATCTTTTTCCAACACCAATACCACCACCGAAATTGAGTAGATTTTCTTCCACTGCTTTGTTGGGATAGATAGGACGCAATTCCGCAGAGAAGGTAGGTTCTGCGAATAAGTACCAATCCGAATCGAGTTGATATTGCACACCGACCGCAGAGAAAAGTCGATAGGACACTTCTCGCTGTTCGAGTCCTTCCGTATCTGCTGCCGTAAAATTGGAGCTATGATGATCAATAGCTTCGTGCGAAGCAAAGGTACGCATATGACTAGTACTCAGATCTTGTACAACAATATTAGCAGTAAGTCCCGTTTTCAAATAATACGACCAAGCGTTTAAATGCTGCACAAACTTTACGTAGACTGGTATTTGCAGGAACTGCATCCCGTGCGATAACTCAACTTCCACTGGAATATCGCTACCTGTATCTAAATTGACTGCTTCGGAACGCAGCAAAACGATCTCTGCATCCAAATCACTCAGTAAAGAAGGAATTTTACTGGTATAAGCTTTCGCGTAGCCATCTTGGGTCTGAACTTCACCCGTTGCAGCATATTCAAAATGCAGGTCGTAATCTGCTTCAAACTGCTTGGCTAGATAATGAAACCCTGTCCCAATAATCCAATTCTTATTAATAACATACTCTGCATTAAGACCAAGGTCGATAGATTGAGTTGGCAAGATGTCTAAATGGGTCTCTCCATCCTGAATATCGTAGGATTTTGCACTGGAAAAAGCACCGAGATGAGCTTCTACATTCCATTTCTTTGATGCTTGAACTGCTATCTTTTTGGTTGCAGGAGGCTTTATTGCCTCACTTTGCTCAGTGTTAAAAAGGGTGTAGGAAGATTGAATGATCTCAGCATCTACAAAATCTTCTTTCATAGATGTCACCACATCACTTGTTTCTGTTGTACTTTGAAGATTAGAACTTGAGTTTACACTAGTAGTCAATGCCTCATTCTCTGTGTTTTTGCTTTCTGGTTCGGCTAAGATAAGTGTACGCTGGTTGGGCGATTGACTAGGTTTTGGTGACGCCTTCGCTGTGGTAGGCGGGACTATGTTATCATTGGAAGTGATAACGGTCGACGAAGCTTCGATTATGTCTTGAGATTCAGTTGCTGTGGGCTGTTCATTCTTACTTTCTTCTTGAATGATTAATGCATCGCTCGTTACTTGTAAAGACGCTTGTGCAGATAGATTATTTTTCGGCTCACCTTTACCGAAATACTCGTTTCCAAACAACAAAAAGGCAATCATTAAAGCAAAAGAGGCTAGGAGCAATAACAAAATGAGTATACGCTTGCCACCACGTCTTTTAGTACCTAGAGTAGCTTCAATAGCCTCCCAGTTACGCTCGGGCGGTGTGTTCCAAGCGTTTGACTCAAATTCTTCTGCATTGAGTCGTTTGGAGAAAATCTCCTCTAGACGATCATTGTACTTGTTGGGTTCCATAATTTAATACTACGGTAGCGTTAATGTTTTTGATTTGTTTACGGAGCATTGCTTTAGCCTTGAAAAGCTGAGATTTTGAGGTACTTACGGATACGTTCAGTTGTTGTGCAATCTCTTTATGGGAATAGCCCTCTATTACATACATATTGAATACCAATCGGTAGCCCGTTGGCAGACGCTTGATGAGTTGAATCAATTCTTTTGCCGCCATATTACTAAAAGCTTCATCATTCACGGCATGCAATTCGCTGTTAGGATTAATTTCTTCGGTTGGGAAAAATCGTTTCTTGGATCGTAAATGCTCCAAGGCAGTATTGATGAATACGCGTTTCATCCAAGTTTTCAATTGCCCGCGCTTACGATCAAACTGCTTTAAATCCCTGAATACCTTAATGAATCCCTCTTGCAGCACGTCCTCTGCATCTTCTCTAGTCGGCATGTAGCGCAGACAGAGCATGAACATATTCGTCCTGTGCAGCTCGTACAACTGACGTTGTGCGCTAGTATTCCCTTTCAGGCAGGCTCGGATCAATTTCTTTTCTCGCAAGATAGTAAACTTTCGTAACTAGATGATGCTAGAAATCTGGAAATTAAAATTCATAAGAATTTAAAGCATTTTCAAATTGCTACTTTCCAGTATCTAACTATCCCATGTGTAGTTGAGTGATAAAAGGTTGCCTGTCTAACAAAAAAAAGTTTTTTATGTTCTGAGCGCAGGTATTAACTAAAGTATACCCGAAACATCCTTAACCGTATGTATTTTTGGAAACCAATAGCTAGAATTCGTTAAATTGTCTAGTACAACGCCTCTGGAAGAAGTGCTATGGACTATTTTTACTTGCCCATTTTTGTTGGAAGCGATGATTGCGACGTGGAAGACACGCCCACCTTTACTGAAGAAAACGAGGTCGCCCGCTTTAGCATCTTTCAGTCTAATTTTCTTACCCTGTTTTGCTTGATCGCGTGAAGATCGGTTCAATTGGATGTTAAATTCGCCCATCACATGAGAAGTAAAACCTGAGCAATCGAAACCTCTCGGTGTATTGCCGCCGTATTTGTAGTTTACTCCTAAATGTTGCTTGGCATAGGAGACAATTTCTGTCCGCAGTCGTTCTCCCTTTTCGAGTCCATAGTCTGCTTTTGTCGGCTTGCGATTGTCGCTTTTGCTTGGACTGGTCGAAGTCGTTCTAGTTGGACTAGGCGTGGTGGAAGTAGAACTATAAAAACGTAAATTAGAGCAACGCTGGTTGAGCAAGGCAATGGTGCAAAGTCCAAACAGTAGGACAATTCCAGTTTTTGACATAGTGATCGTGATGTGATGTCTGAGCTTAGAGCATATTTGGGTATGTAGTTCACATTAAACTGCAATTAGGTAAGGATATTGTATTTTTAACAAATTGTTGATGATATTGGCTTTTTGTCAGGATTCAACTATTGCTGTTTTTGTAAAGAATCTATTTGCTCTACAGTGCTATCTATGGGAAGGGTATCTAACAGCAAAGGTCGAATGGCAAAGGTGTCTTCCAACAAGAAAGCATCTGGTTGTTCTGGCTTAAAAGGCTTCGGTGGCTTCGGTATAGTATCTTTATCCGCTTTGGCACGTGCAATGAGAATGGAGTCCACGATGATGTTGGCTTGATCCATTAATTCTTGGTTGCAGCGTTGGCTTTTATTTTTAATCAAACGCTTCAAACGCTTTTGTACCTCCTGCGCAATCAATTCTTCTTTACTAATGCTGGGCGGTGGTTCTTCGCAAGATAATTGGAGCAAGGAAAACAGTAATCCTATTAGGCAGCAAAACCAAAGTGGCAACCGAGCAATCGTGAGCGATTTTTTCAAGTTTTGTTTCATCATTATTAGCAATCTTGGGAGGTTTACAAAAAAAGCAAAGTTTCCATCTTTTCTGCTCTTTTGATCTTATACTTGATACTTGTACTTGCACTTTAGACTACTGGACATTCTGACAAAAACCAGCTTTTTTTTTGTCTTGATACAAAAAGAAACAAAAAAATCAAGACTTAATTTCTTTCTTAACGTTTCAAAAGCACTAAAAAGACTAAACAAAATAAACTCGGCTACCCGTCTAACCTTGTTCATTCCTTATAACTAATTGAAAACGTGCGACTTACTTTTTCTAGTCCTAGGACTAGGAAAGTCGGTCACATTTTCCAAAATG
>JBCDKV010000155.1:0-9235 GCA_038746215.1 Bacteroidota bacterium
AAATTTAACCATTGAGTCGAGAGGACCAAATGAAAATATTTTTCTGTTGCAATACGATAAAGACGGACAAGCACTAGCTGCCACTAGCATAGGAGACGGAGCAACGGAAAATATGAGCAGTCTGGCTATGGCATCGGGACAACTTGCGATCGGTGGTTTTTTCAACAATTTTTTTCAACAAGACGGACTAGAAATTCGAGAAGATGCGAGTGGATTTAGTGGTTTTGTGCTTACGTTCGACCTAGAGGAAAAACGAGTAAACACGCTGAAAGCCTTGAATTCAAATAATAATCTGTTCGTGCAAGATGTCTCTTTTTCCAGCGGTAACCAACTGAGTATCATTGGCGATTTTATTGGCGGCGCAAGTCTGGGCAACTTTACCTTCGATGCTACTACCTTCAATCCTTTTTTAGCAAGGCTACAGCTTCAGAGCACCTCTACCACTAGCATTTCTGATACAGATATTCAACTGCAAAGTACTTCCGAATATTTATACCTCTACTATGATTTGCCCCTAGAAAAAGTAGCCATATATGACTTAGCTGGACGATTGCAAATAGCTGTCACAGGAGAAAAAAGTATCAATGTCAGCGCATTGATGAGTGGTTTGTATGTCGTACAGATTGTGGATGCAGAAGGCTTATCGGGTGGGCAGTTATTTTTTAAGCCTTAATCTGTTATAAATTCAAAGCCGCCAAAATCTCTTCTTGTGTTTGCACCGTCTTATCTCTATTGTACCACTTCTGCATATCAATTTTCAGCTTTTCGATGGCTACCTTTTTTTCGTCTTCTGGCAGGGCTTTTATTGCTTCTTTACTGGCTAGCATCATCTGTTGTGCTTCCGTAGGACGAGGTCCCCAACTCATTAAGACTTCGAGTGCTTCGTTCAGTACGATCAACTTAGGAATGGAGCGTGCCCCATTAGTCAAAAAAGCATCCATAATATCCAAATGCTGATCGCGTAGAATCATGCGTAGCTGGATGTTGGGATTTTCGTTTGCTAGCTTATGCATCACAGGAATAATTTGCGCAGCGTCTGCACACCAGCCCTCCGTCAAGACCAACCAAATCTGTGGTGCTTGAATCTTCTTCAAACTTTCTACACTAGCTGCTGTCAGTACGGTCTTCTTGTCCAAACGATTCATACGCGCTATATTCATTTTGGTATAGTGCAGCATGGCTTCGCTGTGGTCGATACCCGTATTTTTGTGCTCCGCAAATAAATCGTTGATCAATTGGCGATAGGCTTCGTAATCGTATGCGCCTTCGATGATGTGTTTGGAAATTTTTTTCATTAATTTTCTTTCAACTTAAATTACTTCATCTAAATTAAATGTGAGTTGCTCTCGTTGGTCAAAGAGTTCAAAGGTAGTAGTATACTCAATAATTTCGTAGTCTTCTAAAATTGAAAATATGGCATTGCGCTTCACCAACTCAATATACCTTTTCTTTGGAAGTGTACCATAATTGATACCAAGATATGCGATCATAAGCTCCACCTCTTCCTTAAGGTCTTCTTCCAAATCCTCTTTTGCGTTGAAAAAGAAGCGTTCTTGTACAATACTACCTTCGAAGAAATCGAAAGGGGAATAATCAACTCGATCTGGCTTTAATGGACTGTCTATGGAAATAGTATGGCTGCTTTTTACTTTTGTATTTGTATCTGAATGTACCATAAATAGATTCGCCCAAAGCCAGTCTTTGCGACCTTCTGGTTCTCCTGATTTAGACTTCAAGCTTTCATCAAAATGCTCGACTTGCCCTTCGAATTCAGGCTTATCACCTACATATTTACCTTCTTCCCATTTTGAAACATCGAAATTTAGGTCATCACAAAGCAGCCGTTCCGTGTATGCACACAAACCTTGCTGACAATAGAACAACTGCATGATTACATCTTTGTAATATTTTGCTCTAGTTGCGCTATCGGTGAACTTCTCGTGATTACCTTCTATGGAAGCTTCCCAGTCTCGATAGGCTACAGAAAGATTGCACGTTTTATCTATTTTACGCATACTTTCTTCCGTATTTTGTAGGGTCAATTTGCCTTCTTAGTTCTTTATAAGCTTCAATCTTCTTTTTGAGTGTTTCGTCACCATTCGGGTGTTGCAATTCTGCTTTGGTGTAGGTCTCCAACTCTGCTTTTAATTTTGCGAAATCCTCCAGTTTCTTGTCTCCCAATTCATTGATAGGCGATACATCAAAAAGCTCACTTAGCACGGTACCATACTCCAAGTATCGAGGATCATATTGGTAGTTGTTGACGTGTCTTTCGCCTTTGTAATACTTGTCTTGATAAACGACACCACCGATAGCAGCATTAAATTTTAGTTCTACAATTTCCCAAGGTTCAAAGCTGGAGGCAATGATGGGAGAGTGCGTCGCAAAAAAGAATTGTGTATGGTGAGCAGCCTGCGTGTAATGTGATACGATCTCTCTTTGTACATCTGGATAGAGTCCACTTTCAGGCTCATCTATCAAAAATGTATTGTTCTCAAATTGAGGCGTTAGAAAATGAACAGGGAGAATATTTTTAATAATTTGTCTAGTGCCTGCGCTAATTTGGTCATAATCTACCGACTTTTGGGTAAGTTGATGCACGAAACTTAATCTAGGTGGAAAATCGCTGATCTTTTTAGATATCTGGAGGGCAAATCTTTCGATAATTGGATTAACCAATTCAGAGAAATCATCAGTGGGATCTGGATTCGATGCTTTCCATATTTTTACTTCTTTTGGAATATCAATATTCGGGTCTTCTTCTAATTGTTCTGTCAACTGTGCACGGAATAGGATTTCTGCCTGTTGATGAGCAAGTATCTTGTGGAAGTAAGGTTCTACTATTTCGGAAAGATTATTTGCGGTTACAATCATTGATAATTTTCGCCCATACTTTGATAAGTCATCAAGCTGAGGTTGTCCTTCGGTTGATGCTAAAAGTAGTTGATGTAATCCCGATAGCCTTATTCGATCTAATTCCTTTTTTGGCGAAAAGTGAGGCGTTGGAACATAGAAACCTCCGCCACCTGCGATAAAATTGTGATCGCTGCGAGTTAAAGTGTAAGGTAGCTTTTCACTAGGATTTGTACTTAATTCAGCCGTTATAATTCTATCATCTACCTCATATTCTATTGTCGCTTCATTTACTGGCACATAGGATTTGGTGTTCTGAAAGCCCTTTCCACTTCGCTCGCACATCATCACTGCTGCTATAACCTCTAAAAACGTCGTTTTTCCCGTTCCGCTTCGTCCAATGAAACATACCTTATCCATAGCTTGTCCTGCCTTTGGGTGCCCTTTTGGATAGGTCAAATCTATATCCAATTCTTCTAAATGATAGAACCGTTTTATCTTTATGCGTCTAATCTTCATAAAATACTTATGAGTTAAGGATCAATACTGACTAAAATTAAGCTAGCCAAAGATACTACTTTTATAATTATGGCTCTACACCTTCAATCGCCCAATCTTATTTCGCTGTGTTAGCAAAAAAAGAATAGCCGCCAAGCCAATGAACAAACCCAAAAATTCTCTCACAAATTCTACATAAGGGGTTTCGGCTTTCATGGACTCGACGATGGAAGGCATGCCATCCTGCATCCAAAGTTGAAACTCAGGAAACAACAGTGCCAATTCGAAGATAGTAATTGCTAGAGCTGCTAGTATCGCATATTTACTATATCGACCAAAAGAAGCGGCAGCAGCTAAGGCAGCAATAAATAGATAATAACTCACCCAAAAAAAAGGATCAACATCATTCAGTTGAACAATGGCAAATAAAGTAAAGAGAACACTTAAAACAATGTAAAGAATACGCATAATGCTAGTAATGTTGTATTTTCGCACGTCAGAGGTACGATAGAAAGTGCGTTTGTTTCGTTTTCAATAATATCGAATTGATAACCTTACTCAACATCAATAAGAACACTCATATGGCAGATGTTTCGATTACAGAAGAAAATTATTTAAAAGCGATTTTCAAAATTAGCGAAAAAGAAGAAAATCCCGTTAGTAATAAAGCAATTTCTGAGGCGATGGCAACCAGTGCGGCTTCTGTAACGGATATGCTACGACGCTTGAAACGCGATGGATACATTAATTACAAAAGTAGAAAAGGCGTGACATTGACAGAAAAAGGCAGGAACATTGCGACTACGCTGGTGCGTAAACATCGGCTGTGGGAAGTCTTTTTGATGGAGAAATTGGATTTCGCTTGGGATGAAGTCCACAGCATCGCCGAAGAATTGGAACACATCAACTCACCCGAACTCGTCGTTCGCTTGGATAAATTTTTGGGACATCCTAAGTTTGATCCACATGGCGACCCCATCCCTGATGCCGAGGGTAATTTTGCGGAACGCCCACAGGTATTCCTTTCGGATTTGCAGATAGGGGAGACGGCGGTTCTGGTTGGTGTCAATGAGCATTCGTCGACTTTTTTGCAATACTTGGATCGCCTTGAGCTTTCACTTGGTACAAGCATCAAACTGTTGGAAAAATTTGAGTTTGATGAATCCATCAAAGTGCGGTACGCCAAACCCAAAAAAGAAATCATTTTAACCGCTAAAGTCAGTCAAAATTTATTTGTTCGGCTAGTGTAGCGATGCGGCAAAGTCGATACCATGTGATAGTGATTTCAGATGCAATATAAAAGTAGGGGGTACAAAGTTTTAAGCTATGTTTTGAATAAATCCTAGTAATGTTCTTGAGATCTTGCAACAAGTATGCTCAAAGGTTTTTTATAGACGGAAACACAAATTTTCAGTTATTTTTCCCAAAAAAATAACTGAAAATTTGTGTTTCCGTCCGAAGAGAATTACTGAGCATACTTGTTGCGCGATTTTTTGGCATTGACTCAGGCTGTTTTCTGTTGAGGAAAATGAGACTTCGTATACACCCTAGTGCTTAGTCAAGACTGAAATGGCTAGTACTTGAATAGTCCCAGCGGGACGAACTATGGGTAGTATTTCCCTAATGAATTATTCTAAGCTTCGTAGGTGCGTACTATAGCTCGTACCTACGGCACTTAAAAATACCTCAAAATACCTTGCTACCCACAGTTCATCCCTACGGGATTTTACTAGCCAAATCAAAATTGACTAAGAGCTTGTTTGGAGTAGGATCGAACTGTAAATCAGTAGTTTACGGTTCTGGCGAAGCAAATAATAGCGACTTTATCGAGATAAACGAGCGATTATTTTCAAAGTCAGGTTCGTAAAATATTGGTTTACAGGAAGATAATGCTCCAAACATGCTCTAAGCACTAGTGTAAAGGTATCAATCCGTTTCTAAGAATTTTAGTTGTTCGTTTCTGATGATGGCGTGCTTATAAAACTACCAAGGTACTAAGGATTTTTCTGCGCAGTAAAAAAACAGCCATACCAAAACACACAAGCATGAAGTTAAGCAAACCAGAAAGCTTACTCCTCATTTTGTTCCTCATCCTTTGCTACTTCCCGATATTTCACCATCTGGGAGTAACACCCATTAAAGGCTGGGACGAATCGCTCTTTGGGATGCGCATGCTGTACCTCTACGAAACGGGTGATTACCTACCAGCCTTCAAAATTTTTCAAGGAGAAGTGCCACACCAAAACCTCAAACCACCCCTCATGACTTTTGTGCAAGTATTGTCGTTTGCCCTGATCGGGGAACAAGACTTGGAGTTGAGTATGCGCCTGCCAATTGCATTTTGTGTGCTAGGAACAGTCTTGTTGTTGCTGTGGTACTCCAAAAAGGAAAGTGGGCGTTTGTGGTGGGGTATGATTGCTGCCATTGTACTACTGACCAGCGAAGGCTACACTCGCGTTCACGTTGGCAGAACGGGCGACCACGATGCTGCTTTAGCATTTTTCATGCTCATTGGTTTTTTTGCCTTTTTTCGCTACCTCCAAGCAACGGATAAGAAAGCTAAGAATAGGCATCTGTTCGTGCTAAGTCTAATGCTCCTACTGGCTTTCTTGACCAAAAGTATAGTGGGCTTCTTTTTCTTGCCTGGCTTCCTGATCTACGCCATTGCCCAAAGACAACTCCTTCCCATCCTGAAGACACCATCTACTTATATGGTGATGATTAGCTTATTGGCAATACTAGCCGCTTACTATTGGTTGATGGATACTTGGCATCCTAATTTTATCAAAGGGATTCGAGAACATGCGCTGGGCAGATACACCACTTCACTTGGACACAATCATCCTTTCGACTTCTACTTCAAGCGTTATTATGTCTCTTCTTTCCGTATTTGGGTCTACTTGCTACCGCTGGGTATCGCGCTACTTTTCAGCCCCAAACTCAAACAGTTCAAACCCATTGGGCAATTGGCTTTCTATTGCGCTTTATCCTATTTACTTATCATCAGTTTTTCCCAAACTAAACTGCCTTGGTACGATGCACCGCTCTATCCTTTACTTGCCATCCTAGTCGCTACGGCTATTTATCAAGTCTTTCAGGCATTAATGGTTTGGAGCAAAAAATCGAGCTTCTTCCCGACGAGTAGTTGGATTATATACGCCATGATTTTTCTTTTTTTAGTGCCTTATGTACGTATTGTCACGCAGTTCACCCACTTCAAATTGACGGGAGACGATGAGCAATTTGCCTATATGATGAAGCGCATCGAAAAAAATCGAGCCAGTGAAGACTACTATATCTGCGCCAGTGGACAATATCCGCAGCTTTCTTTCTATACGGGTTACTACAATAAAATAAAAGACTACCAACTAGAAATCGTAAAAGATGCCGAAGGACTAGCAGTAAACGATGAGGTCATGTTTTGTCAAAACTCTCGGAAGCAATTATTGGAGGAAAATTTTGAGTATGAAATATTAGAGCAATATGGCAAGCGTTGTCAATTTGTACGTTTGATTGCAAGGAGAGATGAGTAATTGCTTGGAGTCGTTATTTTTCATCCAGATAAAGCAGAAGGAAAGCGACTGCTCTTTGATGGCGAAGTTAACTATCAAGGTGTACGTTTGCCGATAATGAGGCATTGGTATGAATTAGATACGGGTACTTATTCAGGCTCAGATATTATTGTAAAAGCACTGTAGTTTTGTTCGAGATCGGTTCTTCTTTTGCATATGCACATTCAATTGAACCAATTTTCGTTTATTTGCATTCCTTAATAGCAATTAGTGGTGTACGAAGTCTCAGTTCTGTTAACACTTTACTGAGAAACAGCCTGAGCCAATGTAAGAAAATTGAGCAACAAGTATGCTCAGTAAATCTCTTCGGACGGAAACACAAAGTTTCAGTTAATTTTCCTGAGAAAAATAACTGAAACTTTGTGTTTCCGTCCATAAAAACCTTTAGGCATACTTGTTGCGCGATCTTAAGGGCTTCACTAAGATTTATTTCAAACATTGCTCAAAACTTCGTACACGCCTAAATGGCAATTAGAGGTGTACAAAGTCTCATTTTTATATTGTACAAAGAAGCTCTGAACGTTAATAAGCGATGATAGAGATTTGCTAAATTTCAAAAAATTGGTAAATCTTATCCTCCGCATTATACCGCAATGAAATAAAAAAGCAGCGACGAATGAACGACATGCTAGAGAAATTGGCGGCGATAAAAGACCGCTATATAGTAATCGAAGAACAGTTGGCAGACCCAGCCGTGGTGAGCGATAGAGACAGGTATGTGAAGGCGAGCAAGGAGTATAAAGAACTCAAAGAATTTGTTGATGTCTATCACACCTACAAAGATATTATCGACAATGAAAAAAACGCCACCGAAATGCTGAAAGATGAGGACGAAGATATGCGAGAGATGGCAAGTCTGGAGCTAGAAGAATTGGCGACTGCGCGAGCGGCATTGGAGGAAGATATTAAAGTGATGCTGATTCCGAAAGATCCCGAAGACGAGCGCGACGTGATCTTTGAAATTCGTTCGGGTGCAGGCGGCGACGAAGCCAGTATTTTTGCGGGAGATTTGTACAAAATGTATTCGCGCTACTTCGAGTCACAAGGCTGGGCAACAGAAACTGTGAGCGTTACCGAAGGAACGGTGGGTGGTTACAGTAAATTGGTATTGGAAGTAAACGGAACAGATGTATACGGCAGGCTCAAATTCGAATCGGGTGCGCATCGTGTACAGCGGGTGCCGAAGACAGAGTCACAAGGACGAGTACACACCTCTGCGGCTACGGTCGTGGTGATGCCAAAATTAGAAATGGAGGACATTGACATCAATAAAGCTGATCTTAAAATTGATACCTTTCGGGCGAGTGGGGCAGGGGGGCAGCACGTCAATAAAACAGAATCTGCTATTCGGATTACGCACCTACCAACGGGAGTAGTGTCCGAAAGTCAGGACGGTCGTTCGCAGCACAAAAACAAAGAGATTGCCATGCAACGTCTCTACCAAAAAATACAAGATCAGCAGCGCGCAGCACACGAAAATACGGTCTCTTCAGCACGTAAATCTTTGGTCGGTTCTGGTGATCGTTCCGATAAAATTAGGACGTATAATTATCCACAAAATCGCGTCACCGATCATCGAATTAACCTCACGCTGTATAACTTAGATAAAATAGTGGAGGGCGATATTGGTGGCATCATCGAAGCACTACAAGTAGCAGAAAATGCCGAAAAAATGAAAGGCGAAGCAGCCGTTTAGAGCTTGTTTGGATTTTGATCTTTGTGTTGAAAAAGAGCCGTTTGCAGACCGATTATTAATTTCCAAACAAGCTCTTAGGAGGTAGAGCGGCTAGCTGTTGGCATTTGGCTATTAGCTTGCTCATCAGCAACAAAAAACTGAGCATTTTCTTTCGGAAAGAAACAAGCCTCAAATCGTCTTTTGGGCTTCTACACTACTGGATAATCTAGATTACAGAACAAAAGAGAAGCAGATTACATAGCTGCGCTAGCCGCTTTTCTTAGTGTTTCTAAGTGTCCTTAGTGTTTAAATTTGTGTCTTGTTCAATAGTCTATTTGCGAATCTGACCGCTGCTCCGCCACACCTAGCAATAAACCACTATTCCCGACAGCACATTTTACTATCTGCGAACGAAAGTATCGAAATTCTCCTTCATATGCTACAAGCTATCACAATCATACGCAATGCTCAACGATGACGAAATTAATTTTCTTATCAATACTGTGTAAAACAAAAAGTTTCATGAAAGTGGACTCACTTTCATTGTCAATTATGTTATTTTGATGCTAAAATTGCACTAGCCACAGGGTTGAAAAAATAAAAAAGCTGTATCATGCAAAAAATTGTAATAAGATGA
>JBCDKV010000156.1:0-9201 GCA_038746215.1 Bacteroidota bacterium
TAGGCTTGTCTATTCCATTTTTCAATCATATCCAGAGTAATGCGTCAAAGAGCGGTGTAAAATGTGGTGAGCGTATAGCATCGAAGTTGCAAACTTGAACGATCTGTTTTTTGTATTTGGTGGTGGGGAAGACTTGGAGCATCGGGGTAACCACTGACCAAAAAAAGTAAAATCAATGGAATTTGTGCAATAAACAGATCAACAATTCAACGAATAAACAAAGTCTAGCTTTCTTGCGATTGCCATAATATCCTAGTGCGATAACAATACTTTTTTCATCAGGCTTTGTTCTCCGATTTGGATGCGCATCAAATGTAAAGCTGCGCGTTGATCGGTGGGCAACCAATGGACTTGGTGTGAGCCTGCTCGTTGTTGTTGTTTAGGTAACAAAACCTCCACTACCCTACCTGTCAAATCCAAGATACTAATTTGTACAACTGCGTTTGCTGTCAATTCGTATTCAATAGTCGTTTGTGTAGAAAATGGGTTGGGATAAATCGCAACACTATGTTGGTCTGTAATTATTGTTTCGCGCTTTTCCACTGCATGGTCGACCTTACTCGTTGAAAAGCTACTGATGCTGCTTGGAAGCATATTCGCGGTACAGCCCTCTATTTCGGCTAAAAAATTGCTTCCATTGACCGCTTCAAATCCTGCACCTAATACAATCACTCGTCCTGCTTGGTAGGTGACTGCCAAACCCGCCGAAATTCTCGCATCTGAAAAAATAGAATCCACCGCTCGGTAAGTACTATCTGTGCTAGGATCAATACTAATGCTAAGCGGAAGATCGGAAGCACCTGCACAAATATCATCGGCATCGCAGACGCCATCCATATCCATATCCGAAAAAGTACCTATGCAATTGCAGTTTGCATCAAAAGTATCATTGATTGTGCAATCGTCGCCGTCATCGCAAGACGCCCCCACTTGACAAGTCGTATTACAATTAGTCAACCAATTGATAAGATTTTTGGCATATTGCATATTGGATAAACGATTGATATTAGTGCCTGCCCCGTTGAGGTTGAAAAATGTATTTCGGTCAAAATGTCCAGCGATACGCCCGTTGTCCACAGTAGCAATGATGAGCGCAGCGTCGTTAGCAGTAGGTACTTCGCTAGGGCCTCTTCCCATACCCGTATTCCTGCGAACGACATTTTTAGCGTTTGCTAAGATCGTGGAATTGACGCCATTTACGTTGGGATCAGTTAAAGTAATCGGGGAAACACCTTCTCCATCAAAGGCAGTGACATTATCGAAGATTGGGTGATTGGGGTCAAGGAAATCAGTAGTGGTCAGCGCATAAGTGCCTTGGTCTTGATTCATCGTCCAGCCAAAACGATTGAGAAAGCCTTGATCAGAACTAGGCGCATCTCCCCAATTGCTACCAAAATTAGCATCGCTAATGAACAGTGCCGAACCGCCACTACGCACATAGTTTTCTAGCTCATCGATGGAAGCAGTACTGTAAGTCGCATTGTTTGAGCCAAAAACCACACATCCGTACTGACTAATATTGATCGCCGTCAAGTCAATGGGCACATTCGGATTTTCGATCAACTGGGTCAACTGATAGCCTTCGCCCTCTAGCGTCGTTGCAAATTCTCCCCATCCACGATTGCGATTGTTGGTGCTGAAATCGGTGATGTCAGACAATTGATCATCGGTGCCGCCTTCTAGGAAACCACCCGTTCCCGTTCCACCACGAATGAATAATATTTGCTGTATGCAGGTGGATGGATTACTACTCTTTGAGTTATGCTTACTATTCGCCATCCTGTTCCTGATACCATGACTCATCGGATACTTATCTAATTCTACCCGTGGCTCATCAGCTTGCTCAGCCGCTATCCTCCAATTATTTGCTTCATCATCAGTGATTGTTGAGGAAGCAGTGTACTGGATGCACCACAAAAAGAGAAGGATCGATAAAGAGTAAAAATACTTCATGATTCAAAGATTGATAGGTGAATAGACTACTGGATATTTTGGAGCAGATAGATCAGCCCGAAGCATGAACTTTCTGTTAGCAGTAGGAAAATCTGCACGTAGATGAAGTAAAGGACAAATTTATCTCGTTTATATGCAGTATAAAAACCTGCTTTCAACTAGACAACATATTAAAATCTATTGTTCGCTCAACAAAAACTTTTAGCCTACAAAAATAACTTGTAATTTTCGACATGTTTATCTGAGTCGTAAAAGTAGTTGATACTTCAGTACTCCAATTGCTAATTTTTATTTATTGCTGTACGAAGTCTCAGTTTTGTTAACATTTTACTTGAAAACAACCTGAGTCAATGCAAGGAATTCGCGCAACAAGTATGCTTAGTAAGTTCCTTCGGACGGAAACACAAATTTCAACTTATTTTTCTCCAAAAAATAAGTTGAAATTTGTGTTTCCGTCCATAAAAATTCTTTGAGCATACTTGTTGCGCGATCTCAAGAGCTTTACTAAAATTTTTCTCAGGTATCACCAAAAACTTCTCACACCCCTAAATAAAAATTAGCAGTTGGGGTGGCTCTTTTGGGCAGAAATGATGCCAAGCAAGTGGATAAACTTGTCTAACTTTCTTATTCAAATTAAAATCAACATCATGTCAAATCGACACCCTTCTTGGGCGGAAAATCGCCTACTACAAGTTATCAACTTTGCTCGCACTGCCGAACAAATTTATCAGCATCCAGCCTTGCGAGATGATCCTGCTAGTGGTAGCAGCAGTGGTTATATTATCGGCGCAAAAGTGGCACAATATATCATTGACTACAAAGCCAATTTAGCTCGTCGCAGGTATGAGCGAGCCGCACAACTCTTGGAAGTAAAGGGCTTGGGCGAGGATAAACTGAACGATCTTTTGTTCAGCTTTTCGATAGGTGCAGATGAAGCTTTCCGCGATACTTTATTCAACGGTATTCTCTTCGAAAATTGGGAGGTGCAAGCACATAGCATCAGCTATGGTTCGGCGAATGAATTCAAAGCAATCGCTAGTAATGGAGAGCATTTCCGTCGAGCAGTAGCTGATTTACACATTCAAACCCTCACAAATTGGAGTGAACGCGAACGCCAACAAATCCGCATCATTATACAACAGGCTTATCAAGAAAATTATTTGGACGGACACATCGGAGCGTTTCAATTAGCCCTATGGTGGTATTTGTTTGATTACGATAATTGGTTCAGCTACGAAAAAATGAAATCCGCCTGTGAAAATTATCTGAGCTACCATAGTTATGGCACGAAAAGCACGCAACTGAGGATATTGCGCTTACAGGGCGCAACAGCGATCCAGGAATTTCAACGTGATTTAATGATTCCAGTGATTGCGAACGAAGCAGAGCAGAAGATTACGATTTGGGAGGTACAGTTGAACGATTGATAATGTGTAAATACATAGCGTAAGTAGGAGGGTATTTTTAACGCTAATAACTTTTGAAATTTAGTAAAGCCCCTGCTATCGCGCAACAAGTATGCCCAAAGGTTTTTTATGGACGGAAACACAGGTTCTTATAGCCGTTAGTCTACAGATAGTCGATTTGGGGCAAAAAAAAAGCTGTACAAAAGTACAGCTTCAAATTACCCCAGTGCTAGTTTGTGAACTCATGAAAAATTTTTAAATCGGTTTTTGGTCTAAATCTTAAAATTTGCAACAGTTAAATTTAAACCAAGTTTTTATATTTTTGACCCTGAACATTTTCAGAGCGGTTTTTTAAAGAGGAAAAAAATGGGAGTGTACCCCACTCCCACTAACATACCATAATCGGTTTGTGGTAATATATAAAGACACTAGCAATCACTTTAGTTGTAACTTGTGTTCCCCTCTATTCAGTCTAAAAAGTACCTTGTCCATTACTAATGGACAAGGTCCGACATTCAACAAGTTATAATCTCATGAAAAAGAATGAATTTTACGAAAATCTTTAGGCTTTGGAGTCGCTTAAATCGGTTGTTGTGATAGCCTCTATGATTCTTTTCCTTGAATGATCTTTTTCAATTTTCTTGATACTTAACTTTCTAAGTACCCCTCTCTCCCTTTCACGATACAAATATGCAGTCAATCCTACGCATAAAAAAAGACATAATTAGAGCTTTGTTGAATAAAAACAATAAAATTTATTTACTAACAAATTGATTATCAAAGACTTATTGTCTTGTCTTTGTTAATTATAAAAAGCATTTTTAACACCTTTTTATTAGTAAAAAAGTTTTTTTTAGTTGTTTTAGGCAAATTTATCCGATGGCTTGACATTATACTCTATGCCGTAGCCTGAGTTTGGCACAATTTGGTTCAGATACACCGCTGGTTGGACTCGAAAATGGTGATGCACACAATTCTCATTCGTGCATCGACTCACTTGAATGGACAACAACACTTTATATTCTAGATTAGTCAAGTTTCTTGCCGTGGAACATTGTTGAAGACGGCTACCACAACTTACACGGCCTTGCCCATGGCGATACCGTGTCCGATGGCTAGCTGCTGGCTTGATTCGTAACTTTTTTGCGCATCTGTTGCTTCTTGCAAATAGAACCGCTTTTCAAATATCTTTTTTGGTCTATACCCAAACATGCTCTAAGGGAGAAGTTAGGTGGTAACTTGACACGACTAAATGGAAATCAGCAAGTCTATACAATGGCATGAGATTGCAGCTCAAAGACAAGGTGGAAAATAAAATTTTCCACCTTGCCTTCTCAAAGTTGCTTGGGGCAGAAAGACTCATCACGACCTAGCGTACATCACTTCTTTCACTGCCTTCACGATCTTCTCTGGATTAGGCAGATAAGCATCCACCAAAGTTGGCGCATAACCTAAAGAAGTGTCCGCTGCATTTACTCTAGTGACGGGCGCATCCAGATAATCGAAAGCATATTTTTGTACTTCGTAAGCGATTTCTGCTGAAACACCTGCGAAGGGCCAAGACTCATCCACCACGACCAGACGATTGGTCTTTTGCACAGAATCGACAATGGTTTGATGATCCAAAGGACGAATCGTTCTCAAATCAATGACTTCTGCCTCAATACCTTCTTTTGCGAGTTCCTCGGCTGCCTTCTCACACTCCAATACCATTTTATTGAAACTTACGAGCGTCACGTCGCTGCCTGATCTTCGCACACGTGCCACACCGATGGGCGTTAGGTATTCTCCCTCTGGTACTTCCCCTTTCATGCCATACAACATCTCAGATTCCATCATGCAAACGGGATCGTTATCTCGAATAGCGGATTTCAGCAATCCTTTGGAATCTGCTGGATCAATACAAGAGATGACTTTCAAGCCTGGTACATTTGCCATCCAACTTTCAAAAGTCTGCGAGTGCTGCTGCGCCAATTGTCCCGCTGCGCCCGTTGGGCCTCGAAAGACGATGGGGCAATTGTACTGCCCCGCCGATTGGGATAAAGTTTTAGCCGCATTGTTAACGATCTGATCGAAGGCTAAAATCGCAAAATTCCAAGTCATAAACTCTACAATGGGACGCAAACCATTCATTGCTGCGCCTACCCCAATGCCCGCAAAACCTAGTTCCGCAATCGGCGTATCAATGACTCTTTTCGCCCCAAATTCATCCAACATCCCTTTCGTGACTTTGTAGGCGCCATTGTATTCTGCCACCTCTTCGCCCATGATAAAAACATTTTCGTCCCGTCTCATTTCTTCGCTCATCGCTTCTCTCAGGGCATCTCTAAGTGCTATTTCTCTTGCCATTATTTTTTTAGTTTGATGTTATTTGCTTATATATTACGTGTAAAATTTATACTAGTCAGTGGATAGATTTAAGACCGCTTTGCTTTATTAATTATGATAAATATTTTATTGGCTATCACATAACTATTGGTTAATGCAGTTGTCTATCTACACTATATAGATATTTTGAATTTTTAACACATAGTCACGTAGCAACACATAGCTGTTATGAACTGATTTTCAGTAAATTATATTAGTTTCCTTAGTGTCTTAGTGGTTTGCTTTACCCTAATTTCCAGTAGTCCATTTATTATTCTGACTCCTGACCTTTAGCCATTTTTACACTTTCTAAAAATTCCTCTAAGTGCCTATTGAAATCGTGTGGATGCTCCATCATGGCGGCGTGACCACATTCATCCATAAAGATTAATTTCGAGTCTGCAATCAAGTTGTGGAACTTCTCTCCGACAAAGGCAGGCGTAATCGTATCTTCATTTCCCCAAACCAATAAGGTTGGTACTTTGATCTCGTGTAGCCGCTTTTCGACATTGTGTTTGATGGCAGAACGAGCGGCATAAATGACCGCCAGTGTCTTCTCCCTCGTATTCACGATGTCGTATACTTCATCTACCAAAGCTTTTGTCGCTACTTTTGGATCATAAAAAGTGGCTTCGGTTTTACTTTTGACAAATTCATAATTAGCTCGGGGCGGAACGGAATTGCCGATAGAATGTTCGTACAAACCCGAACTACCAGTCAAGGTCAAAGAAGCGACCCGATCTTGATACTTTAAAGTGTAAATCAAGCCCACGTGTCCACCGAGGGAGTTCCCCATCAAATGTACCTTTTCGTAGCCTTTATAATTGATAAAGTCATTAATATGTTCCACTAAGCTCTCTAAAGATACTTCTTTGGGTGGCAGATCAAAAATAGGTAATATAGGAATGATGACGTTATACTTTCCCTTGAAGTGGTCTATAATTCCTGCAAAATTACTCAAAGCACCAAACAGCCCGTGGAGCAGCAATAGGTTCTGCGCGCCTCCTTTCGACTCTATATATTTGAATTTTCCTTCTTCGTGTATCTGATAATCCATACATTATTTTTTTCCGTGCTGAGTGCTGTCAAAAAATCGTGTCACATATTACTTGATATCGCAAAATGCGAACAAAAGTAGTGCTTTTAGCACTGACCTAAAAATTAATTCCTTAATTTGTGGCGACAGGAATGACTCAAATGATTGAATCTGCAACAACAAAAATATACATCAACTGGCATGAATATCCTTTCGTCAGGCTATTGATTCCGCTTTTAGTAGGCATCCTGCTAGCGGTCTATTTTCCTACGCACTTTCATCTTTTTTTACTCACTGCTGGCATTGGACTGATTGGTTTAGTGGCATCTGCCTTCATCAAGGCGATGCGCTATAAATGGTTATTTGGTCTTTTTTTGAGTATCATATTGTGTAGTTTTTCCTACCTCCGAACAGCTCAGCACCATGAATTGAACGCCGACGATCACTTTAGCCAACACCTGACCACTGATCAGCAAACTGTGGTTGCTTGGGTCGCAGAGATGCCCGAAGAAAAAAAGTGGATACAGATGAAATGCATGGTCGAAAGCATTTCTGATAGCACTAATCGCTTCCAAAGTGCTAAGGGTAGCCTGCAGATTTACTTGGAAAAAGATAGTTTGAGCCAAAAGCTAGTCTACGGCGATGTCTTACAAATTGATGGTCGTATCCTTGCCTTGACAGCAGCCAAAAATCCGCACGCCTTCGATTTTGCTCGCTATTTACATTTCAAAAACATCCATCATCAGGCTTTTGTGCGAGCAGATGCTTGGAAAAAATTAGACTTACAAAGCGGTAATTTTTTGATGCGGCAAGTCTACGTACTCCGCGCAAAGTTGCTTCAAATTTTACAAACCCACCTCACCGACGAGGAAACTTTCGCAGTCGGTGCGGCACTGACGCTTGGCTATCGGGGTGCAATAAGTGAAGCCACGCGCGATGCCTATGCGGATACAGGCGCTATTCATATTCTAGCCGTTTCGGGTTTGCACGTTGGCATCATCTATTTCATCATCAATTGGCTGCTTTTGCTGCTGCCCAGCAATTTTTATGGCGTTAAATTGCTGAAGATTGTACTCGTATTGGCTGGTATTTGGCTATTTGCGCTTCTCACGGGAGCATCGGCTTCCGTCGTTCGTGCTTCGCTCATGTTTTCTGTCCTGAGTATCGGGAAATACACCAAAGGACTGGGTAATATTTACAACACCCTCGCCATTGCTGCCTTTATTGCTCTAATGCTCGATCCCTATCGCCTATTTACCGTCGGTTTTCAATTGTCCTATTTAGCAGTCATCGGCATCGTATTTTTTCAACCCAAAATCTATCAGCTACTTTATTTCAAGTCTAAACCACTGGACTACCTTTGGCAAATCACAGCCGTCTCGCTAGCTGCGCAAATTGCCGTTTCACCCATCAGCATCTACTACTTCCACCAATTTCCACTCTATTTTTGGCTATCCAGTCTCATCGTCATTCCTGCCGCCTTCGTTGTCATTGTATTGGCAATTTGTTTATTCCTTTCCAGTCTATTTCTACCAATTGTCAGTCAAGTTGGAGGCGAAATTTTACATTTCGTGCTGAAAAGTATGAACGAAGCTATCCTACTGATACAGCATTTTCCAGGCGGTTTGATAAAAGGATTATGGATTGAGTTGCACGAAGTCTATTTGCTTTATGCGGTCATTGTACTCATCGGTATTTTCATCGTCAAAAAGCACAAAAAGTGGTTTCATGTTGCCCTGCTCGGCGCGCTCTTCTTTTTTTGCAGCCTTAGCATTCGGAAAACCATTCACTACTTCCAAAAAAGCATAGTCATTTATCATCAACCCAAAGCCAGCATAATCGACTTTTTTGATGGCTGGGATTTGTACGCCCTACAAAGCGATCAAATTAGTGCGCAGCAACTAGACTTTAGTACGCAGCAGCATCGTTGGGCTTCGGGCGTTGATCACGTTCAGCAATTGACCCTAGCACCTCAGCAATCCTATCGTTCCGAGCGTCTTTTTGTGCAATTACCTTATCTACAATTTCACGATAAACGTTTAGTCATACTCGATCAGCAGCCACCGCAAATAGAGGGTGAAAGATTAATGGTAGACTATCTCCTTATCAGAGACAATCCAAGACTGCAACTCGAAAAAGTGAGTGCTGCCATTGACGCAAAATACATCATTTTTGATGCCTCTAATTCAATCTACCGAATCCAAAAATGGATGAAAACTTGCGAAGACTTAGGACTGAATTGTTATGATGTGCAAGCGAGCGGTGCATTCGTTGTACGATTTTAGAGCATGTTTGGAGCAGAATTGAACTGTAAATCAGCAGTTGGCAGTTTTTATTCCCGTTCCGTTAAAAGAGTGGCATCTTTTATTTTTACATAAGTAATTAATTGTTATGACTGTACGAAGACTTAGTTTTGTTAACATTTTACTGTGAAACAGA
>JBCDKV010000157.1:0-9194 GCA_038746215.1 Bacteroidota bacterium
ATCGAAATGCCTTACCAGCAAATTCCTGGCGCACCCTTTATAAAGCTACCAATTGAAAAGCAACACGCCTATAAAAAGCAAAGTACCCTCGAACTCTTCAAACGTATTGGCAAGGTGGATGATATTGCTAGTAAGTTTGATGTTTTCATTCCTTCGCCCCGCACTTTTCACTATCGCAACAAGATGGAGTACGCTTTCTCTGCGATTGGTTATGATCATCAGCGCAAAACGGATGTGGATGAATTTACGCTGGGTTTCAAAAAAAGAGGAACGTGGTGGTGTGGCGATAATTTGAACAAAGATTCTGGCTTGTTTGACGAGCAAGTGGAGGATAAACTGAAATTGATCAGAGCCTACTGCGAAGCTACGGGATTAGCTCCTTGGCACGCTCCGCAGAAGAAAGGATTTTTTAGGTATTTGGTCGTGCGAAAATCTTACAAAACAAATCGCTTACTCTTCAATTTGGTAACCACTTCCTACGATTTGCCGAAATTTGATCTATCGCAATTTGCCGATTTTTTATTGGAACATTTTGGCGAGCGACTAGCCGGATTTTTACACACCACCAACGATGAAACGGGCGATCGTACCATCGCCACAACGGGCGAAGTCAAAGTGGTTTACGGCGAAGACAAAATCGTGGAAGAACTGCACGGACTGAATTTTGAAATCAGTATGCAAGCCTTCTTTCAAACCAATCCTAGGGCGGCGGAGCAGTTGTACGCCAAGGTAGTCGAATATGCCTTGGAGCGTAAAGAAACCATTGATCACAATGTGGTGCTAGACCTATTTTGTGGCACAGGAACTATCGGACAGATACTGGCCTCGAAAAGCGAAGGGGCACAAATTATAGGCGTTGATATTGTCGAATCTGCCATTGAAGATGCTCGAAAAAATGCCGCGCGCAATGATATATCAGGTGTCCAGTTTTACGCTGCCGATGTCGGCAAATTTCTAAAAGCGCACCCAGAATATCAAAATAAAATACGCACGATCATCCTTGACCCAGCCAGAGCAGGCGTCGCGCCCAAAACGCTCAAAAAGATCATCGCACTCGAAGCAGAACGACTCGTCTACGTTTCTTGTAATCCCGCTACCCAAGCCAGAGATACTGAGCAGTTGGCGCAAGCAGGTTATAGCATCCAAAAGTTCAGCTTAGTAGATCAGTTTCCACATACGGCACATATCGAGACGGTTGTTTTGTTTGAAAAAGAGGAATAAGTCTATAGCTAATAGGGATGTACAAAGTCCCATTTTTCTCACCATTTCCATTATTCCCCAAAACCTACTACCTTGCCCAAGAAAAATAAAAGTAGAGCAAACAATTACATGAACCTAAAAATAATTTCGGCGGGTGCGGGAAGTGGAAAAACCTATCGTTTGACGCAGGAGATGGTACAACTATTGAGTGAAGGCGTGCGTGCTAGTGGTATCATCGCTACAACTTTTACGTCCAAGGCAGCGGCAGAGTTGCAGGAGCGGGTGCGCACCAAACTTCTAGAAGAACAAATGACGGAGCAAGCTGATGATCTAAGCAATGCTTTGATTGGTACGGTACACGGTTTGGGGGTCAAATTATTGAAGCGATTTGCCTATGAGGCTGGCGTTTCACCTGCGGTGGATATTATAGCGGATGAAGATCAGCAAGTATTGTTCAATCAGTCATTGGCGATGGTGTTGCGGCAGGAACGCGTGGAGCAGATGGAGCGACTTTGTGATCGTTTGGGATTGAATAAAAGAGGGGCATACGATTGGCGGAAACAAATCAAAACCATCACGGAAATTGCACGGGCTAATGGCTTCAAAAGCAATAATTTAGCAGAAAGCAAGCTGCGTTCTTTTGAAAGTTTTGAGTCGTTTTTGGGTACGCGCAACCAGCGTTCCGTATCGACTTATTTGGCAGAATTGAAGCAGCAAATCGAAGACTGCATCGAACTGCTCAAAAACAACGAAGACGAAACCAAAAAGACCAGAGATGCCGTCGCTGCTCTGGTGAAAACGAAGCGGGATTTGGAGTTGAAAGGGCAGTTGTATTGGTGGGAAATTGTGAAATTAAGTAAGCTAGGAGTGGGTGCAAAAAGCAAAGATGATGTCTTTGAACTGAAAGAATTTGCCAGCAAACACGAGCAACTACCTGAGTTCCGACAAGACATTCAAGACTACATCTATCTGCTCTTTGATCTCGCCACGGAAGCTTTGAAAGAGTTTGATCGCTACAAAAAGCAACGCGGCTTGATCGACTACACGGATATGGAAGTCTACATCAAAGACCTACTCGATCATCCAGAGGTGAAAGCGGTGCTATCGGAGGAATTAGATTTGCTAATGGTCGATGAATTCCAAGATACCAGTCCAATACAGTTGGAAATCTTCTTGAAATTGGCGCATCTCGCAAAATATGCGGTTTGGGTAGGCGATCCCAAACAATCGATCTATGGTTTTCGTGGCGCAGAACCCGAATTGATGCAAGCTATCATCAAGCAGACGGGCGGTGTGGAACCCGAAGATATTCAGGAATATTCTTGGCGCAGTCGGGAAGACATCGTTTTTTGCACCAATGCTTTATTCACTAAGGCCTTCAATAGCTTACCACCCGAGCAAGTTGCCTTGAAACCCAGACGCAGCAAAAAGCCCAACGATTTTTTTGGTGGCGATCCTCTAGAGGCTAGCGAAGCCCTGATCCATTGGCATTTCAAAACCACCGAAAAGACGACAACCAATCAGGATTGGATGAACAACTGCATCGCGGACTCTATCGCGGATTTAGTCAATAACAAAATCTATATCCTCCCCAAGGGTGCAAAAAAATGGCGAGCAGCACAAGCAGGCGACGTAGCGGTTCTGTGCCGTTCTAATAAGGAGTGCTTAGCGATGGCAGAAGCTTTACATCGCGCAGGTCTACAAGCTGCCATTTCCAGAGCAGGCTTATTGGAAACCGCAGAAGCTAAGCTGATTTTGGCTTGCTTGAAATACATTTTGACCCGTAAAGATACCCTCTCCATAGCCGAGATTTTGCTACTGGCTTCCAAGCGTCCAATCGAAGACATTATTGAGGAGCGATTGATTTATTTGAAGGATAAGGAAGCTGGTTTGCCCGTTGGCAATTGGGCAGCGAGCGATGAATTTATCAAGCATTTGGATCGTTTGCGAGAAAATGTGAAGGAGCTTTCCAGCAGCGAGATTTTAAATTTGTTACTCAACGAAATCGACCTCAGACGCATCATCGCAGCTTGGGGCAATGTCCAGCAGCGACTCGATAATATAGATGTCATTCGCAAGATGGCAACCGATTACGAAGAGCGTTGCAATCGGCTGCATACGGCGGCTTCGCTAGGTGGTTTTTTGTTGTGGCTAAACGAAATTGAAAACAATGATGAGGATAAACAAGCTTCTGGCGAACAGGAAGATGCTGTCAATGTGATGACCTATCACAAAAGTAAAGGATTAGAATTTCCCGTCTTGGTTTGCCACAGCATGGAACAAAACCTGCGTGCTGATTTGTGGGGTGCAGAAATTCAGTCGGAGCGCAAAAGCGTAGATTTGAACGACGTTTTGGGTGGTCGTTGGTTGCGCTATTGGGTGAATCCTTATGCCGATCAGTATCGCAAAACGGCTTTGGAAACGAGACTATTAGAAAGTCCAGCCTACCAAATCAAGCGGCAGCAAGCTTTGGATGAGGAAGCTAGATTGCTGTACGTCGGCATCACAAGGGCGCGAGATTACCTCATCTTTGTTTCCAGAAACAAACCGATGAAATGGCTAAATCGAGTTTGGCACGAAGGCAATGAAAGTCATCCGACCTTAGAACCCGATCAAGCAGAAAGTCCGTGGCAATGGGAAGATAATTTCTTATCCATTCGACCTGAAACGTTCTATTTCGATAAGGCTTTCGCCACTCGAATGCGCACCAACAAAACCATCTCCTACATCGAGGCTGCGGCGGGACAACAAGCACATCAGCAGTATAAAATTGATTTGCGAGAAGAAAACTGGGAGGATCGAATTAGCGCACGTACGGGACGCACTTTGCAATACGCTAGCCCTTTCAAGATCGAAGAAGAGGAGCAAAAATACGATTTTGGTAAAGCCTTCAAAGCCTTCATTATTGCTGATCATTTGACCTATGAGTCAGGTGTTCGGGAAACAATGTCACAGGCACATATTGATCGCTTTGGCTTGGAAGCTGTGGAAACCAGTCATTTTTTGCAACAATCCAACGCCTTTTTTGAGCAAGTTCGACCCAAAGAAAAAATAATTGAAGCCCACCGAAAATACGTCATCCAACTCCACTGGCAAGACCGCCTTTTCGATACGGTACTAGACTTTTTGTATGTAACTGAAAACCGAGTCATTTTAGTCCAAAACTCAGGTTTTACTGGTGATCCCAAACGCTATCGCAAACACGCTTTGGAATCTCTGGGGGCTTGGAGCTTTCTCAGTAAACAAGCCTTGCATCGACTTTTTCCCAATAAAAGCGTCGATATTTGGGCGCATTTTGTCTTGGGCGGTGTTTGTTTTGAGATGATTGGGGAGGCGGTAGCATAAGCATTGACAAAACGAAAACAACAAAAATGAACAAACGCTTACTATCCTTAGACGTCTTTCGAGGCGCGACGATTGCAGCAATGATCTTGGTCAATAACCCTGGGGATTGGGGTAATGTCTATGCCCCTTTGCTACACGCTGATTGGCATGGCTGTACACCCACCGATTTGGTGTTCCCTTTTTTCCTATTCATCGTTGGCATATCTATTGCCTTGGCACTGTCAAAGCGCAAAGCAAGAGGTGACCATCAGGGAGCTATTGTGAAAAAGATTCTTTGGCGAACGCTCTTGATTTTTGCAATTGGTCTATTCCTGAACGGCTTTCCATACTTCGATTTCTCGACGATTCGCATTCCAGGCGTGTTGCAACGAATTGCACTCGTCTACGGCATTTCTGCCTTACTATTCTTGAAGACGGATTGGAAAACGCTTTCGATAATTGGAGCTGGATTGCTTTTTCTGTATTGGGGACTAATGACGCTCGTCCCTACCCCCGATGGCTATCCGCCCAATCTCGATCCTGAGACGAATCTCGGTGCTTGGCTAGATCGCACTTTGCTCGGTGGACATCTTTGGAGTCAATCGAAAGTCTGGGATCCAGAGGGATTACTAAGTACATTGCCTGCTATCACGACCAGTATCAGCGGTATTTTGACGGGACTTTGGATCAAAAGCAAAACGGGCGACTACCAAAAATTGGTTGGACTATTTGGCTTCGGTGTAATCTCGATAATACTGGCTTTAATTTGGGATTTAGCTTTCCCGATCAATAAGAAAATTTGGACGAGTTCTTATGTCCTTTACACCAGTGGCATCGCATTATTGGGTTTGGGATTGATCTATTGGCTAGTAGATGTGTTGAAGTATCAGCGATGGACAAAAGCCTTTGTGGTCTATGGTACGAATGCGCTGTTTGTGTATGTACTTTCGGGTTTGATTGCCAAGGCAATGTATTACATCAAAGTCAATGGCGTAGATGGAAAGATTCCTTTGAAAACTTGGCTATACGAAGGCTTTTTTGCACCCGTTTTCAGCAATCCTATGAATGCCTCGCTAGCTTTCGCGCTAGCCAACGTATTGTTGCTGCTCGCTTTAGCTTGGATACTGTATCGGAATCGAATATTTATTAAGGTTTGAGGAGTTAGTGATGAGTGGTGGAGTGTTTAGTGATGAGTGTTTGGTGATGAGTGTTTATACTGCAAACGGGGTAAAAAAGTGCTTTCATTTTTGGAAAAAGATAGGTTTTGTTCACATCATTTACCGCTAAAGTTGAGGGTAAGTTTTCGCTGAGGAGGAGGTCGACACCTCCTCAGCGAATCAGGGGGTTTTAAGGACAAACAAGCGATTCTCGCTTCTTTGTCTTTAAAAAACCTTGATCAAATTTGGCAGGCTCGATGCCGCCAAATTTGAAAGTACACCTAATAGCCTGTTAGAAATGTCATGATAGTAAAATGCACTTTTTTATCCCAAACGGAGTATAGTTAGTAGGGCAAAGTGCTATTTGTTCGATTGTTTGAATGTTCGATTATAAGACAAATAGTTCTAAAGTGCAACAATGTAGCCATGCAACAATGAAACAAGGAAACAAGGAAACAATGCAACAATGAAACAATGTCAACAACGAAACCATGTAACAAATGCTAAACTGGATCAAGCAATTATTTAAAAAGGAAGTAATCAAAGCGGACCCAATGAAATATTTGATAGTTGGACTAGGAAATATTGGAGCAGACTATGAAAACACACGGCACAATATCGGTTTTGAAGTAGTCGATTTTCTAGCCAAAGAGGCGGAGGCGGAATGGAAAGTCGATAACCTTGGTAGTATCGCGACCATCAAGCATAAAGGTCGGACGTTACTGCTACTGAAACCTTCTACTTATATGAATCGTTCGGGCAAAGCAGTGCGCTATTGGCTACAAAGGCATAAGATCGAGAAGAACAATTTGCTAGTGATCGTCGATGATCTCAACCTCAATTTTGGCGCACAACGCCTGCGTGGAAAAGGTAGCGACGGTGGACACAACGGCTTGAAAGACATTGATGCGATGAATGGTGGTAATCAATACGCTCGCTTGCGCATTGGGATTGGAAACAGCTTTTCTAAAGGCAAACAAATCAATTTTGTGCTGGGAAAATGGTCGGAAGAAGAGCAAGCACAACTACCCGAAATCATTGCATACGCCGCAGAAACTGCTAAGAGTTTTGCTGCTATTGGTCTGAATTATACGATGAGCAATAGAAATAGAAAACAGTAGTAGTTCAAATTTAAGCGTATAGGTAGTCTTATTTTCTCAACAGTTTACTTAAAAACAGTCGAGTTAATGTAAGAAAATTGGGCAACAAGTATGCTCAGTAAGTCTCTTCGGACGGAAGCACAAATTTTTAGGCATACTTGTTGCGCGATTTCAAGGAATTGACTAAGGCTTACTTCGAATATTACTCGAAACCTTCGTACACGCCTAGTTTAAATTTAGCAGTGCATAAAGTCTAAAAAAATCGCGCAGACAACATCCGCGCTTTTCCATTCAAATCCAGATGAAGCTGTACGTCTTCGAACCCCTGTGTTTTCAATAAATCAGCACTTGCCTCCGCATGATATTCATTGAGTTCAAAAAAAAGATAGCCATTGCGATTTAGATACGATTGCGCAAAAGTGGCGATTTGGCGATAGAAAATGAGCGGGTCTTCATCTGTTGTAAATAGGGCTAAGGCAGGCTCGAATGCTTTAACGCTATTGGGCATCAAGTTCGATTCGCGATGAGGGATATAAGGTGGATTACTTACAATAATATCATAAGTATCGCAATACTTCCATGCGTCGGGTTGTAGTATATCCAATTTAAAAAACGAAACCTCCAGTTGATGATTTGCCGCGTTTTCACGAGCTACTTGAAGTGCAGGTCCGCTAATATCACAGGCATGGATGGTCGCAAAGGGCAGATGTCGTTTCAAAGCAATCGGAATACAGCCGCTGCCCGTTCCAATATCCAAAATTTCACCGCTGAATTTTTTCCCAACTTGTGCTAGGATGAGTGCAACTAGTTCTTCTGTTTCCTGTCTAGGGATTAAAACTGCTGGATTGACTTTCAATTTTAAGCCAAAAAAGTCTGCTTGTCCCAAGATGTACTGTAAAGGCTCGTCTTTCAACAAGCGCACTTGAATATTTTGTAGCTTATTTTTTGCAGCCTCATCCAGTGATTCCATACCGAGTGGAAAAAACACGTCTTCAAAAACAATGCGTGCTAGACTTTGTGCTTCTGCTTGCCCGTATTTGGGCGTCAAATGGCTGATAAGTGCTTGGCGAGCTGCTAGAAGTTGCATAGGAAGAAGTGAAAAATGAAAATTTATAATGAAAATGAAACCTCCAAATGAAAATGAAAATGGGAAATGCAAATGAAAATTCAAAAACTGAATAGAGCTTAGTACAGCGTTTCAAAAGTTTTTATGGGTATTTTATTGATAACCAAAATCACTTCGCAAGTAATTGAATTAAAATTATGGCTGTACAAAGTCTTATTTTTCTCAACATTCTACTTAGAAACAGCCTGAGTCAACACAAGATAATTGAGCAACAAGTATGCTCAGTGGGTCTTTACGTCCATAAAAATCCTTTAAGCATACTTGTTGCGCGATCTCAGGAGCTTTACTAAGGCTTGTTCCAAGTGTTACTCAAAACTTCGTACACGCCTAATTCTTATAGGGAAAATACTATTCAAAAAATACGAAATTGTCTAATTTACAGTGCACTTAGTATGTATTCAAGAACAAGATCGGAAAAATAAGACGCTATGTAAATCTTGGCGTAAACTTATTTCTTGTGCTTCATTTACTTTTTGGTCGAAATGCCCTTATCACGTCTTCGTTGGTCTCCAAATAAGGCCCTTCAATTAAATCTATGCAGTAGGGGATGGCAGGAAAAACGGCATCTAGGCATTCGCGAATGGCTTTTGGTTTTCCAGGTAAATTGACAATAAGCGTTCGGTTGCGGATGCCTGCGGTCTGTCTGGATAGAATGGCGGTTGGTACATATTTGAGGCTTTCCTGCCGCATCAATTCCCCAAAGCCAGGCATTATTTTTTGACAAACTGCCTTGGTCGCTTCTGGCGTTACATCCCTTTTAGCAGGACCTGTTCCTCCCGTTGTCACGATCAGACAGCAAGCTTTTTCATCCGCCATTTCTACCAATTTCGCCTCAATCTGATCTTGCTCATCAGGTATGACCGCATAAACCGCTTCCCATGCTGAGTGCAAATAGTCGTTCAAAGTAGAGACCACTGCCTTGCCCGGAATATCTTCGTAAATCCCCTTACTCGCACGATCAGATACGTTGATAATACCTATTTTGATGGGTTGATTATCCATAGGATCAGGAATTGTTTATTATTTTATTTAGAATGCGAATAACGGATAAAATGCTCCATCTCGTGGCAGTACAGCTTTACTAAACTTTTGAACCTTAGTAAAGTGCTTGAGATCGCGCAACAAGTATGCCTAAAGATTTTTTATGGACGGAAACACCGATTCTCAGTTATTTTTCTGAGAAAAATAACTGAGAATCGGTGTTTCCGTCCGAAGAGAATTACTGAGCATACTTGTTGCTCAATTTGCGGACATTGACCTGAACTATACCTGAGTCAAATATCAGGA
>JBCDKV010000158.1:0-9167 GCA_038746215.1 Bacteroidota bacterium
ATACTTAACCACCCAATTTTATTTTTTTTATTTCATAAAAATTTGAAATTGTAATAGCCATTTTGCACATAAATTTTGTTGTTTTTTTTGATTTTTTCCAAAAATCATCAAAAACAACACCATTTCTGTCCAAAAGGGCTATCCCAATTGCTAATTTTTATGAAATAAAAATTAGCAATTGGGGTGCTAAAGTATCAACGACTTTTACGACTCAGATAAACATGTCAAAAGATAACTGGAAATTTGTATTTCTGTCCATAAAAACCTTTTGGGCATCCTTGTTGCACGATCTCAAGAACACTACTAGGATTTATTCCAAGCATTGTTCAAAGCTTCCTTTTGGAGAGTTCTTATACGCAGCAATGATGTTGATTTTCTAAAACTAGAACGCTCCAAAACAATAGAACTATTTCTTTTTTCCGTCTGTTAACTGAAAAAAAGAAACGAAATGAGAAAATACGAGTTTCCTACCGATCGAACATTCATCACAACTGATTACATGCGCAAAAAATACGGAAAATATGATCCAAATATTTTTCAGCGTTGGACTAGGCAGGGAAAAGTAAAAAAGATAAGGAATGGACTGTACCGCAATACAGATTTTAAACCCTCTAATACGGTTAATTACTTTACCGTCGCCAACTACACTTACGAACCTTCGTATGTATCTACTTATAGTGCTTTGAGGTACTGGGATGTCATTCCAGAAGTTGTGATGATTGTAAGTTCAGTCACCACTAAAAAGACTGCTGAATTTGAGCATAATTTTCGACTTACCTATCGGCAGATCAAGCCCAGCCTGTTTTTTGGCTACGAATGGGTAACTTGGTCAGGAAAGCCCTACAAACTAGCAAATCGAGAAAAAGCAATGATTGACTTGGCTTACTTTGAGCCACTATTTATGGATGAAGGTTGGCTGTACGAAATGCGTTTTGACGAAGACGTACTGAAAGAAGAATATCGCTGGGATCTCGTTTGGCAGTACGTAGCAGCAGTAGAATCTGAATCACTACGTAAAAAAATGATTGCTTTACAAAAATGTTATGGCATATGATGGAATTAAAAGAAATCGTGAAATGTTTTCCTGAACACGTACAAGAGCAAGGATTTAAGCGTGACATGCTACGCGAGTACCTACAATACGAAATCCTAAAAATCATTTTTGAATCCAAACACGCACTTGCCTACACTTTCCTTGGTGGTACTTGCCTACGTATCGCATATGGCACCAATCGCTTTTCCGAAGACTTGGACTTTGATAATGTAGGACTGTCCGTTGCTGACTTTGAGGAAACAGGTCGTGCCGTGCAGCGAGGACTGGAGTTATTGGGCTATAAAACAACCATCAAATTTACCCATAAAGACGCTTTTCATTGCAAAGTCACCTTCCCTGGCATTCTCTATGATTACAACTTAAGTGGACACAAAGAAGCACGTATTTTCATTAAGCTGGATACAGAAAAACAAAACTACGATTACAAACGCGACTTGGTGCGCATCCAAAAATTTGGGGTCGATACAGATATATTCGTGACGCCACCTAGTTTGCTGGCTAGTCAAAAAATTGCTGCGGTGCTGGGACGCAAACGCCCCAAAGGTCGTGATTTTTATGATCTGACGTGGCTACTGACGCAGGGTCATTTACCTGATTACGGCTACCTAAAACTACGCTTCGATTTAGCAGATGCCGAAGCACTGAAAACAAAACTTCAAGAACATACTGCTCCTTTTGATTTTGAAAAACTGGCAAGCGATGTTGCGCCCTTTTTGTTCCAAAAAGATGGCTTGGAGATGGTTCGCAATTTTCCTGCATTTTGGGAAGCAGCGAAGTTGTAATGGCTTATTGCAGACCAACTCATTGCTGCCCGAAAGGCATTGTAAGGGTATCCTTCTAAAATTGGGAAATCAGGATTGGTAAGTTTTTAGTTCGACATTAGCTACTAGCAGTTGGCTATTAGTCGATAGCATTTAGCTCATAATCATTGTATTTACTTGCACTCCGTAAAAAATTGTGCGTGTAAGTAAATTTATCGTACTGACTTGTAAACACTTACGATACAAGCCAACAGCTAATAGCTAAAGGCTAAAATCAAACTTAGGATTGCCGAGCATATCTAGTATAGCTACTCGACAATCCTTAGTAAAAGCTCAAATCAAGCAACAACCGCCTTCAATTTAACGATACCTTGCGCTACCAAATACTCCGCAATCTGTACGGCATTCGTAGCCGCACCTTTGCGCAAATTATCGGAAACGATCCAGAGATTTAGCCCATTTTCAATGGACTCATCTCGGCGAATGCGTCCTACAAAAACGGCATCTTTATCTTTGGCGAAGCGTGGCATCGGATATTCATTTTTTGCAGGATTATCCTGTACCACCACACCTGGCATATCATTTAGTAATGCACGGACTTCTGACACCTCAAAAGGCTTTTCAAATTCTACATTCACCGATTCGGAATGCCCACCGTGAACGGGTACACGCACTGCCGTAGCGGTGATGCGAATATCAGGCGCATTTAAGATTTTGCGGGTCTCATGCACCAGCTTCATTTCCTCTTTGGTGTAGTCGTTTTCCAAGAAAATATCGCAATGTGGTAAGCAGTTTTCAAAAATTGGATAGACATACGCCATCTCTTCGGCTTTGGTTTTGAATCCTTTGCGTTCCAAATTATACTGCTTGACAGCTTTCACGCCCGTTCCTGTAAAGGATTGGTAAGTAGAAATGACAAGCCGCTTGATGCCGTATTTTTCGTGCAAAGGTGCTAGGGCAACGACCATTTGTATAGTAGAGCAGTTGGGATTGGCGATAATTTTATCTTCGGCGGTCAATAGTTCGGCGTTCACTTCTGGTACAATCAAACGCTTATCGTCGTGCATACGCCAGGCAGAGGAATTGTCAATTACAGTCGTGCCTACTGCTGCAAACTTAGGTGCCCACTCTAATGAAGTACTACCACCTGCCGAAAAAATAGCAATATCGGGGCGTTCCTCAATGGCGGTTTCCATACCGATTACGCTGTATTCCTTGCCCCGAAAAACGACGGGTTTACCAACTGAACGTTCCGAAGCAACGGGTAGAAATTCATCAATTTCAAAACTTCTTTCTTCTAAAACTTGGCACATGACCGAACCAACGAGTCCAGTTACACCAACTACGGCTACCTTCATTTTCTGATAAATTTTTATGTAGTGTTTTTTTGGCTACTAGCTGTTAGCCCGTAACCTAATGCTTAAATGGTAATAGTTTTAGGATACATTAATGTTGATCTCTAATTAGGGCTGTACGAAGTCTCAGTTTTGTTAACATTTAACTTGAAAATAGCCTGAGTCAATGCAAAGAATTCGCGCAACAAGTATGCTTAGTAATTCTCTTCGGACGGAAACACAAATTTTCAGTTATTTTCCTAAAAAATGACTGAAAATTTGTGTTTCCGTCCATAAAAAACCTTTGGGCATACTTGTTGCGCGATCTCAAGAGCTTTACTAAAATGTTTCTCAGGTATTACCAAAAACTTCGTGTAAGCCTAATCTCTAATTAGAAATGTCAACCACTTTTTACGCTTTAAACTTGCCAATCTATCGCATAATTTTGACCTTTGACCAAACTTATAGTACGATTTTAAACAATACAAAAACGCATAAAGATGAAATATTTAATCATTTTTTTGTGCTTCCCAAGCTGTATTTGGGGACAACTAATGGATGATTTTTCATCTGGTAATTTAGCTAATTGGACAGGTAATACAGAAAAGTTTACCATCAACGAGGCAGAGCAACTCCAATTAAACGACACTACTCAGACTACTCCCGCCAGCCTTTTTCGTGCTTTCCCAATGCAAGATAGCACGATTTGGGAATTATACATCAAATTAGAGTTTGCGCCTTCGAGTGCTAATTTTGCAGAGCTTATTTTGTGGTCAAATCAAGCCGATGCTAGCGATTTTGAAGGCTACGTGCTAAAAGTAGGCGGCATTTCGGGCGGCGACGATGCACTAGAACTATACCGACAAGATGGTGAGGAGCAGACTTTATTATTGAGTGGCACATTGGGTGCGGTTGCTAGCGATCCTGTCGAAGTCCGCATCAGAGTAGTTAGAGATGAAACGGGGCTGTGGACGCTCTTTGCAGATTACGAAGGAGGCTTTGATTTTTTAGAAGAAGGTAGTTTTTTGGATGATCGTTATGTAAGTGGACAGTTTTTTGGACTGGAATGTCAATATACCTCAAGCAGAAGCGACAAATTTTTCTTCGACGACCTAAAAATCTCGACACAGCAGGATGAACAAGCCCCTAGCTTACTCGCTGTCGAAGTGTTAAATCCAAATCAGCTTTTACTTTCTTTTGATGAGCCGTTACAGGCAAATGCAGCAATTACTGATGTGAATAATTACGAACTCTCGCCAGCTATCTCTATTATCGCCGCCACCCAACAGACCGCAAGCACCATTTTGCTCCAACTAGCGGATAACCTACAAAACCTGACGACCTACACCTTGCAAGTACAAAACCTCAGCGACCTGGCGGGCAATAGCGTGCAAAATTCAACAATAGCTTTTCAATACATCGAACCCACCAAAGCGATATTTGGCGATGTTTTAATTAACGAAATCATGGCAGACCCTAATCCGCCCATCGGACAGCCTGAGGTGGAATATTTGGAGTTGTACAACAATAGCGAAAAAACGATCAATCTAGCCGATTTTAGCATAGCCGACATTGTAAAGCAAATAGAATTACCAGATTACGTGTTGCTTCCCAACGATTACGTAGTGCTTTACGAAGGTGACGGCAGTGATTTTGGAGACTTAGAAAATGTGATTGGACTACCCGATTTCATTGGGCTAGGGAATGCTGTGGATGAATTAGAGCTCAAGAATCCAGACAATGAATTGATTCATAGCGTTAATTATAATCTGACTTGGTACAAAGATGTCAATAAAGATGACGGTGGATTTAGCTTGGAACTCATCAATCCAGCCGCAGTTTGTGAGCAGGGTGCTAGCAATTGGCGAGCCACGGAAAGTCCCACGGGTGGAACACCTGCTGCCCCTAATTCCATTCTGATGGAAGCAGTAGATGACACTTTTTTAGGGATCGAAGGCTTTCTTTTGATTGATGAACGTGAAATTGAGTTATTTTTTGCGGAAAGTGTTGCGGAGGCTAGTGCAATTGACCCTACGAATTACGAAATTGAAGGATTAGAGGTGAGCGAGGTTGAAATATCGAGTTTAGATTTTACCAGTGTACTGCTTACCTTGGATCGTCCGTTAGAAAAAAATCGCCTTTACACGCTCTCCCTTAATGCAGCTTTCACAGATTGTTTGGGTAATAGCAGTAGCAATACATCGAGCATTCAAATTGCTTTGCCCGACCTAGCGGCAGCCCAAGATGTTGTCATCAACGAATTGTTGTTCAATCCAGAAACGGGCGGACGAGATTTTGTAGAATTGTACAATCGTTCGGATAAAGTCATTGACCTAAAAGACCTTTTTATCAGCGATCAGGATTTGGAGGACATTATTTCCATTCCAGAGAGTTACCTACTTTTCCCCAACGATTACGTCGTACTTTCCGAAAGTCCAAGTGATATTACCAATCGCTATGCCAGTGCACAAAGCTCAAAATTTATTCGCACCGATTTACCCAGCCTACCTAACGACAATGGCAGCTTTCTGATTTATCGTCCCCAAAACTCGCAAGACATCCTAGTGATCGACCAATTTGAATACAGTAATACCTTTCACAGTGCCTTGCTAGACGATGAAAATGGCGTTTCTTTAGAGCGCCTCAATCCAGACGGCATCACGCAGGATCGCAACAATTGGCATTCGGCAGCCGCTACTGCTGCTTTTGCTACGCCAACGATTCAAAATTCCCAATTTTTCCAACCCAGTAGCAATCAAACGAGCGTTTTCTCCTTAGCAGAAGACATCATTTCCCCCGATAACGATAACTTCCAAGACTTATTGATTCTGTCTTATCAGGTCGATCAAGTGGGCTATCTCGCTAACATCCGTATTTTCGATGCTGCGGGTCGAGCTATTCAAGATTTAGCACAAAATGAATTGATCGCTACGGAAGGTAGTTTTAAATGGGACGGTACGCTACGCGATGGAAGCAAGGCACGTATGGGCGTATACATTATGCACATCGAATATTTTACGCCCACGGGTGATACCAGACAGGAGCAGTTGACTTTTACAGTGGCGAGGCGGTTGTAAATTACCCTATCCACTGCGAAATCTGCCATTTCAAAGCTTTCAGAATTCGATAAATATCAAATATCTCCTCATCATCAACGGTATAAGACTTACTGAAAGCATACTCTTTACCTTCCAAGCTCGCGAATACCCACTGCCTACCGACGATATGACAGCCAAAAATAGGTCGTTTGTGAGCATTCAGGTGTTGCGCGACCAACATAGCAATTAGTACCTGCCCTTCTGGATCGCCATTTGGATCAGTTGCACGCTTGTACTCACTGATGCAGAAATAAGGCTGTCTAGGGCTTCTGAAACCCGATGCGATCATACCATCCACTCTACCTGAAAGCGCATAGTTATCAATCGTTGCAGCTAGGTTACGCTCCAAAAAATAGGCAAATTTCTCGTTGTCTATATTCGCAAACATAATCAACGGACTGATCATTTTATTTTCTAATTCCACCTCATTCCAGCTTTGCCCACCTAGCTTGTAGTTAAAGCTCAAATCTTTTAGAAACCGGCTTTCATAATCGCTGATTTCATAGGAATAATTAGTCAATACCTCTAGCGATGGAAGCCCTTTCAAGTTGAGTCGCATCCCAAAAACTTCATCTACTTTATCTGCTGTCCAATCTTTAAAATCACTTTCTATCATTGCCTATAGATGCTTGAATTATGATTTTTCATTGTTAACAAGAATAATGACTTTACGGATCTCATTTTTCTTGACATTTGTGTTTCCGTCGGCTAGTCTTCTAAGATTGGAATTTGAACCCACTGGATCGGTAAGCCCTTAGGATTGCCGAGCCTATTTTTACTAGCTGCTCGGCAATCCTTGAGGCTTACCGATCAGTAGGCGTTTACAACCTTAGAATGGTAGCCGTTTCCGTCCATAAAAAACCTTTGAGCATACTTGTTGCGCGATCTCAAAGAATTATTTAATATCTATTCCGAGCATCACTAGAAATTTTGGGGCGCATCTCAAAATGTCGCAGAAAGTTTTTTTCAAAGGTGAAAACTTTCTGCTAGGGGGATTTTAAGGGCAAGAAGCGTTAAAGTTTTAACGCTTCTTGCCCTTAAAAAACCCTTAGAGCATCCGAAAATCCTCCTTTGTAGATTTTCGGATGCGACTGCATGAAATGCAAACGAAAATTTACCCTTTAATCAGCAAAACGACATTTTGAGATGCACTCAAACTTTGTACGTGCCTAGATACGAATAAACAATTCAACATTTTTTCCATTCAGCAATTCCACCCAAATAATCAAAATTCAAAGGCACTTTTCTATCCCATACGAAGTGTAAAATTGAGCCAATAGCCAATAGCTACCGCTCAAAAAAACCTTCTCCTTCAAACCACCGTTCTCCCCTAAGCACCACATTATCAATCATCCCCGTATCATCAAACGAACCAAACCCAATGAAGCCGTTTCTAAAATGCGTATCAGTCGCTTCCATAATGGGCGTTTGCAGATCATCAAAATATACTTCGATGATGCCGCTTTGTGCGTAACGTACAATTCGCACACGATGCCAGTCTTGTCCCCAATTGATGCCCGAAGTCGTTTTGGTGGCAATATTTCGACGAGCCTCGTCATTGACCAAGAAAATATTGTGTGCATTGGGATCGGCTTTGGTGGCTAAATGGACGTAGTAGAAATTACTCGCATCTTTCATCCCAAAAAAAATACACATATCTCGATGTCCGTATTCTTTACCCGTCTGTTTCAAATCCATATCCAAAACAAAAGAACCGACTTGCATATCTTTCAGTAAAGCAATATTTCTAGGCGAACGCACGGGCGGACGGTAATCGCTCACGCCAAACAATTCGAGTGTGCCGTACTGCGTATTGATGCGCCAAGCGGCTGGATCGCTGTATTCGAATTGCCCCAAATCTGCCGTGCTACGAAAATCTCCTCTATAGAGTACAGGATAGTCATCCGATTGGGCAAATAAAGTGTGGCTGACCATAACACAGCAAAATAAAATCACTAAAGTTTTCATACTTGTTGAATTAGAAATTCGTGTTGACGTCTTTAAAAGCTATCTGGACTTACTTATTGCGCGATCTAAAGAATTCTACTAGGATTTATTCTAAGCATTGCTCAAAATTTCGTATTAACCTAATTTTCATTTTCATTCCCCATTTTCATTTTCATTCCCCCACTCACAACATCTCTTGCCGAGACGTTCGTCTTCTCCGTTGTACAAATTCCAATACGCCCTCCAAATGCTCTCTATCATTGGCTAAGCGAGGGACTTTTACCTGACTGCCCGACCTGCCTTTTGATTTCAGCCAAGCTTGGAACGTCCCTTTGGGAATAGCATGTAGCTGTAAACATTCCAATGCCATATCTTTGTAGCGTTTGGCTTCGTAATCAGAATTAATTTGTTGTAAATTTTGATCTAAAAGCTTTGCAAAACGTTGTAAATCAATTGGTTTTTGATTGAACTCAATCAGCCATTCGTGACCGCCTTTGCTGTCTCCCATGTACACAGGAGCAGCCGTATAGTCTTGCACAATAGCACCCGTTTGTTCACAAGTTTTCACGAGTGCTTGGTCGGTATTTTCGACAATTACTTCTTCTCCGAAGGTATTGATGTACTGTTTGGTACGTCCTGTAATCTTAAATTTATATGGATTTTTTGAAGTGAAAATAATCGTATCGCCTGGTGTGTAACGCCACAAACCAGCATTTGTACTAATAACGATGGCGTAAGGCTGATCTAATTCCACCGCTGCCAAAGGAATCGCCTTGGGATTTTCCTTGTCCCATTCTTCCATTGGTATAAATTCGTAATAAACACCATTTGCCAATAGCAGCAGCATGTCCTGTTCCTGCAAATTGCTTTGGACACCAAAATATCCTTCCGACGCATTATAAATCTCCTGATAGCTCACTTGGTCGGAAGGCAGCAATTGTTCAAACTGTTCGCGATACGGTAGAAAACTGAC
>JBCDKV010000159.1:0-9127 GCA_038746215.1 Bacteroidota bacterium
AAAAATTGTGCCGCGCCGCCGTAGCCGTTTTCCAGTGGAAAAAGCTTAGATTCTCCGTCGTTATTGTGAAGAATTTGCAACTTAAAATCCTGAGCGGAAAGGGAAAAGGTTATCAAAGTGAAAAAAGCAACTGATAACATCCCAAGATGTAGATGTTTTTTAAACATAGTGGATAAGGAATTTTATTTAGTATTGTTAAAAAATATATATAATCCACCAGTATTAATTTGATTCCATCTTATTTGGATGTAGATATTGATTTAAGCTTGCATTATTTCTCTGTTAAGAGAGTGTTAGTAATATTTAGTTATACATATACTTCATCAGGCTGAGAATTAAACTTTTACAGGGCGTCTTTTGCTTTTAGCTTTTTGCCTCCCGTCCGCGTTGCGGTTCATTCGCTTGAATGTTCTCAACATTCACCCTTTGGGATCGCTCATTCATGCTAGCGGTTCTCTTCGTTGAAAAGATACTTAATCTTTTCTGCAAGCACCACTACGGTCACTTCCTCGCCTTGGTAACTAAGGCTATCAGGCTGTGGACTTCTTCGTTCAGAAACAAAATATGCTCCTCTAAATTGTCTACTTCTCAACCTGATGAAGTATATATAATCAATTACAGCTATCTGAAGAATGTAATTAGGATGTTTTGCATCGGTAACTCTTGTCTGTTGCTGATTAGGCGTGCATAAAGTTTTAAGCGATGTCATAAATAGGTTCTAATTGAAGATTGCGCAGCAAGTACGCCAAAGGGTTTTCCGTCGGAAGAAATTATCAAACATACCTTTCCTGATTTTTGATGTTACTGAACTGTACAATGAGCAAAATGTTAGAAGGAATAGAAATTTGTACAAACCCTAAAAACAGAATTACTCGTCAATAATATTCGATAACATTTTATAGATCAATCATGAAATCACAGGCACTTTTCTTTTATTGGATTTTCTTATCTCTCGGTATCTTTTTTGCTTTCTCAGCCTGTTCTAATGAGGATGAGATAGAAGAAATGGAAGAAGAAATGAGTACTAGCACCTTTTGGATTGGAGATACAATTACTTTCGAGAAACCAGACGGGGCAGATCCTACCGACCCTATGAATCAGGATAGGATTACGGATGCCATATGGATAACGAGAGGAAATGAAGGAGGGCAGATATACAATATAAAGTCAGAAGAAATTGCAGATCAAATGATCAGTCCTGCTGGTACAGAATGGGCACAAGGACAATTTGGCGAAGAAGACGCGCTCACTTTCGCTCCTTTTCGTGAAGCTGTGCGTCCTAATGCGGTTGTGGGTAAAGACCTTATTCTGCACCTGATTGAAGAAGACATTTACATTAGCGTCCGATTCACGAAATGGTCAGGTGGCAAACTTGGTGGTTTTGCTTATCAGCGTAGTACAGAATGAAAATTTGTGTTTCCGCTCGAAGAAATTTACTGAGCATACTTGTTGCGCGATCTCAAACACTTTACTAAGTCTTAAAAGTTTAGTAAAACTATCACTGCCACAAACTGAAGTATTTTACCCGTTATTCGCATATTTTGTCTAATAGTATAGCAGTTTATCCTATCCCAATGCCCAGTATGGCACGCTAAAGATAAGCAGATAGCTGTTGCACCATCGCACTATTCCCTTCTATTTTGTAAGGAGAAAATCGAGCAAACAATTCTTCTTTGTACCAGCCCAATTCGCGTGTTTTTTGCACCACTTCCCGATGGTAGCGACTTTTGTAGGCGTATTCCATCATCAACTCGGTACTTTCCCAGAGGCTAAAAGTAGCTTGCTGCACCAAGGGTAGTTCTCCGATGCCAACGGAAAAAAGTAAGCCCTTTTTGTCGTGGATGGAGGCACTGACGGGCGGGACAAATTTCCAGAAATGTAGGAGGTGTTTGGTGTAGATAGTGGCACGTGTTAGCACCCCTACTAAGGTCTTTTTATTCGGCGCAATGGTTGCCTGAAAAGGACAACTGCCTTCCCACAAGCCGTGCACCTTACTGGTTTTAAGGTAGACCGTCCAATACTGTTCTGAATGCTCCAAAAATGCTTGAAAAGAAGGATGAGATTCAAAGAAATCGACCGCATTTTGTTCTTCTTTCCATACCGATAAAAGACCATACGCACCAAAGTTCGGGAAGATACTAAAGCCTCTTTTTCCGCCGCTGCCTAGCATTCTGTGAAATTGGATACCCGCTGTTCCTTTCAATTGCTCGTAGGCGCGTTGCATTTGTGTGAATGCCCACCATTTATCGGAAAAGCCTTGGTATCTAAAAAAGGATAGCGTAACGATTTCTGCTGCCATAGTTTGTTTAGATTTTTTTCAGAAGGGCACACATTCTTGAGATTTCATTAAGTCGCATCCAAAAAACCTTTTAAGGTGGGTTTTTTGGATGCTCCAAGGGGTTCTTAGGGGTGAAAAAAAGCAAAAATTGTTGATTTTTGCTTTTTTCCACCCCTAAAACCCTTCAAGCAGAAAGTTTTTCCACTTAGAAAAAAACTTTCTGCGGCTTTCAGAGATGAGATCTTAATTTTTTAAAACGTGTACCCTTTTGAAAGATTTGTGAACTAACAAGTGGTCTCAAAATAGGTTCTTGGACTTATCTTGACCAACCACGTCATAAGGTCGCAATTTCATACAACTGCTGTACAAAATTGAACAAAGGCAGGCTTTTACACTAGTAAATCAACTTACAATCCTCTATAAATCAGCATATTAAATAATGTGGCATAGTCTTTGGTCTATATATGGTTGTAAAAAAGAAATCACCATGTTCAGGAATCATATCAGACTTGCTTTTCGCCACTTGCGCAAACAGAAATTGTACACCTTCATCAATGTGATGGGACTAGCCATAGGCGTTGCCTGTTGTTTGCTCATTGCTTTGAATGTATGGAATGAGTTGAGTTACGACCGTTTTCACCAACAGTCTGAGCGCATTCATCGCCTCTATTTTGATATTGCATTAGATGGCAACGAAAACAAAGGTGCTTGTACGCCTGCTGCAATGGCGAGTGCATTGGCTAATGATTTTCCTGAGATTGAAACAACGGCTCGTTTGAATCCTTATTTTCAGGATGCGGGCAACAACTACGTACGCCTACAGGGTACAGCGGAAAGTTCTTACGAAGAAAAATTCGTCTACGCAGATCCTAGTTTTTTTGAGTTGTTTGATTTGCCACTCGTACAGGGAGCAATCGGACTGGAACAACCCTATAAAGTGGTCATCACGCAGCGAATTGCCGAGAAACTCTTCGATCAAAAAGACCCTGTAGGCAAAGTTTTGGTACTCAATGACGATCCTGAATCTAGTTACGAGATTACGGGAGTTATTCAAAATATACCCGAAAACTCACACTTCAACTTCGATTATTTCATGTCCATGTCCACGCTGTAAAACAGCACGGAAAACGACTGGATTATGAATGCCTATTTCACTTATGCTCTGCTTCGCCCATCGGCTGATCCTGCTGCTTTGGAGGGTAAATTTTCTGACTTTGCTAAGCAGTACATTGGTCCTCAATTCAAAAGTCGCTTGAATATGGACTACGAAGCATTGGAAAATTCAGGCGACCGTTATGATATGAAACTGCAAGCCTTAGCAGATATTTACCTTCGTTCGCAAGGCTTTTATCCGCACTTGGGAAGCGTCGGCGATATTCGCTACGTTTGGATGTTCAGTGCGGTTGCTATCTTTATTCTATTGATCGCTATGGTCAATTTTATTAACCTTTCCACGGCTCGTTCTGCCAATCGAGCAAAAGAAGTTGGCGTTCGGAAAGTGATTGGTTCTGTGCGTCGCCAGTTGGTAGAACAGTTTTTATCCGAATCTTTGGTTTTGAGTTTTTTGTCGGTGCTGCTAGGTGTTATTATTGCTTGTATTGCTCTGCCTGCTTTCAATGAATTTAGCGATAAAAGCTTACAAATGCCTTTCTTGTCCCCCGTCTTTTTGCCTGCCCTACTAGGTACTAGCCTACTGATTGGACTTTTGGCAGGACTCTACCCTGCTTTCTATTTGTCTGCTTTCCAACCCATCAAGGTACTAAAAGGACAGTTGAGTAGAGGCAGTAAAAACGGCTGGCTGCGAAGTGGGCTGGTGGTCTTGCAATTTGCCATATCGGTTGCGCTCATCATTGCCACGCTAGTCGTGAGCCAACAAATGCACTATATCCAAAATAAAAAATTGGGCTTCGATAAAGAACAGGTGCTACTTATTAATGATGCGAGTACTCTGCGAAACCGTTTCGTCGCTTTTGAGGATGCCCTAGATAATATGCCAGAGGTAAAAAGCCATACCGTTAGCAGTTTTTTACCGTTAGATGATGGCACTCGAAATTCACTGGTTCTCTACGCAGAAGGACAAGACCCTAATACCGATCAAGTTGCTACCCAATATTGGCCAAGCGATGAGCATTATTTACCCACGCTGGGTATCGAACTCGCAAATGGGCGTAATTTTAACCCCGCCATTGCTAGCGATTCCAATTCGGTTATCATCAATGAAACATTAGCCAAAAAGCTCGGTATCGCCGATGATCCTATCAATAAGCGAGTGGTTCTCCCATTTGACGATGGTACTTTGCTGACCATCATCGGGGTCATCAAAGATTTTCATTACAATTCATTGCGAGAAGAAATCGGTGGACTTTGCCTCGTCTTCGGCGAAGATCGCAATACCATCGCCATTAAAACCGAAGCAGCACAAATGCAGCAACTCATCGCCAAAACTGAAAAACTTTGGTCGGATATGCAGCCTGGCACACCTTTTCGCTACAATTTTTTAGATGATAAGTTCGCTACCCTCTACGCTGGTGAGCAAAGCGTTGGCACGACTTTCAGTATCTTCGCTAGCCTAGCGATTTTCATTGCTTGCTTAGGCTTATTTGCCTTGGCGATCTTTATGATTGAGCAGCGCAAAAAAGAGATTGGGGTGCGAAAAGTACTAGGGGCGAGTGTCGCCAATATCGTATTACACCTTAACAAACAATTTGCGGTGCTCGTACTCATTGCTGCGCTCATTGCCATCCCGCTGTCTTGGTATTTTATGAATCAATGGCTGCAAGATTTTAGCTACAGCATCGAATTGAAATGGTGGGTATTTTTAATTGGTGGTATTGTTGCGCTTTCGATTGCGATCCTCACCGTTAGCACCCAAAGTATTAAAGCGGCTTTGAGTAATCCAATAGAATCTTTGCGAAGTGAGTGAGTGTTTTGATTTTTTCACTGCATCTCCTATTTGCTAGTCGTATTAACAAACCGCAAGTGCTCCCGATAAGGAAAGGTGTCCAAGATTGCGCCCGCTTCTAGTTGCTTTTGGGTATCTTTCCAAAACTTGGTATCATACAGATCGCCGTGTAGTTCGTAGAAAATGGATCGGATTTCGGGATTGCCGATCAGGAACTTAGGAAATTCTTCTGGGAAAATATCGTTTGGGCCAACGTGGAAATAAGGCTCGTTGGAAAATTCTTCGTACTCATCTCTCGGTTCGGGGATACGTCGAAAATTGTGGTCGGTCAAAAAACCAATCTCATCGTAATCGTAAAAAACGACTCGCTTTAGGCGTGTGACCCCAAAGTTTTTCAGCAGCATATCACCCGGAAAGATGTTGACCGCTGCCATTTGCTTGATGGCTTTTCCATACTCATCAATCACCGCCTTACTTTCTTCTAAAGTGCTGTTTTTCAAGTAGATATTGAGTGGAATCATCCGTTTTTCGACGTAGAGGTGTTTGATCTCCACCGTCTTATCCGTGATCTTTATTTTGGAGGGTACTTCCGCCTGCAATTCTTTCAGCAAATCTTTGCTAAAGCGACTGCGATCAAATTGCAGATTTTGGAACATATGGCTATCGGTCATTCGCCCTACCCTATCGTGGACATTGACCAATTCGTATTTCTCCCTAACTTCCGCCTCTGTCACATTCTTGGGCGGCGCAAAACGATCTCTAATGATCTTAAATACCATATTGTAAGAGGGCAAGGTAAACACCAACATGACCATACCTGGAATACCTGGCGCAATAATAAATTGATCCTGTGTACGCTCGAGATGACGGGCAAAATCGCGATAAAAGACCGTTTTTCCGTGTTTTTCAAAGCCAATCGAATTGTACAACTCCCCCAAGCTTTTGGTCGGCATAAAAGAGCGAAGAAAATCTACCGTTTCGCTTACAATATCCACATCCACTAAAAAGTAAGAACGATTGTAGCTAAATATCGAACTGACATCGTTGTACTCCAACAATAGTGCATCGACGTAGATGCCTGATGCTTCGTGCAAGATTGGAATAACAAAGGGAATAGGACGATTAAAAATGATGAGTCGCCCGACAATGTACGCCCCTTTGTTTCTAAAAAATATAGATTTGAGTAGTTCCAATCGCAGCCCGATTGGCGATACACCAAACTCTTTTAACTTGGCTTCCAAAGCTTCTCCCAAACGGCTGACATCCCGCTGGTAATCCTCTAAAACGGCATCGAAATTATAGAGCGAAAGTAGCTGATCGAAAAAAGTTTTGGTGGAGCGTCCCAGAAAGAGCGTATAGAAGATCGGTTCAGTCGATTTGAACTCTCGATACGTCCCCGTCGCATTCACAAACATCAATTCCTCATCTGCGCCAATGATGCCGCCCGTCGTATGTCGATAGACGGAATTGTAGAAGGTTTCGGCAATATTTCGTGTATTGAAGTTTTTGATTTCTTCGTAATACATCTGCTTGATGGCTTGCCAAATTGCGTGTTCTCGCCGATGAGTCCCCAAAAACTCAAAAACGCGTTCCTTCACATAGCCTACCTTATCTCGATAGAGCGTATTGCGTTCTTTCGCCAATTGCTGAATCCCGTACCAATCTCGCTCCTCAAATTGTATTTTTGCTCGCTTAGTAATGCGCTTAAATCGATGGTAGTAATCCAGATATTCACGCATAATGATGTGAGCAGCGTCGTATGGAATGAGTTTTTCGTACATATGTTGATTGCTATTTTTCTAAATCTATAACCTCGGATCAACTTCTTCACTTTCTAATGCCAATACCCCAAAAACGCTTTCGTGTATACGTCTCAACGGTTCTTTTCTGACAAATCTTTCAAGTCCCTCGATACTCAGGTTCAAACATTTTACGAATCAGCCTTGCACCACCTTTGGGCGCAGGCAAGACAGTAAGCTGAACCTCAAAAGGCATTTTCACCTCAACTAAGTCTGGTTTTTTGCTGCACCTCCCATTCATTGCCGTTGAAAACGCTTTTGCAATCGCAACGCTCATAAAGGAAGAGGCAACATATGGTCGATCATTCACATATTGTCCCAATGCGAATCCTCGCCCAGATAACTTCCTGCCGCCTCGCACCATGTCAATCGGATCAATATCTAGCAACAAATTAACTGTGGTCTGTTCCGTAGCACTTTCGGAATAGAAAATGTGCGCTTTTCCAACGGATAAATCAACAGACTGTAGTCGGTCGGGATGCTTGTGTAGTAGAAAACCTAAATCTGTAGCTGGTTGGTGCGTTGTCGATATACTTAGTAGCATATTTTTATTTTTAGCATTCCGTCAAGAATCAAGATTGGAGTGGCCAAAATCACTCAACAAGTACATTTGACCAGTCTCTGTTGACGAAAATACGTATTTTCCAACAAGTTTATTCACTCGCTTGACATTATCTGCTAAAAACAAAATGAAAATGAATTTTTCCTGATGCTTTGAAAACGAAAGCAGAACAATTTTTTCTTTTAAATCAGACGCGTAAATTACTTTTTGTGCCTAGATAGATATGCCAAAAAACAGGTCAGAAAAACAAGTATTGTAGGGCAAGAGAGATTCTAATATTCGTCTAAAAAAATTGATAAAGCATAGAAAAATTAGTAAATTAGCCTTCACAAAAATCTATCAATTTTGACGCGAACATCTACCTTTTCATTCCGACTTTTAGCACTTGGTCTTCCACTGCTGATCGTAGCCTTTACTTGCTATTTGAGTCAATCCGTAGATTGGATGATACATCCACAAATGAGTCTAGCAATTACACTGGATTTACTGCTCACCATTCCCTTGATCTATCTCTTATTGGCGCACAAAGCCAAGCTACCCAAATTTAGTGCGATCTCTTTTTTGATATTGGGAATCATTTTGGCTAATGTGCTTTTGCCCGCAGACCAACAGCAATGGCTAAAGCTAGCGGAGTTCGCACTTGTGCCAATTGAAATCGGTGTGTTCACTTTCATTTTACTCAAAGTGCGGAAAATTATTGTAGCATTTCGCAAGGAGCGTAAAGCACAAAAAGACTTTCTTGATCTGCTATTACAAGTTTGTAAAGAGACTTTGGGCGATAATATTTACGCCAATTTGATTACTTACGAGATTTCTTTTTTCTACTACGGACTCATTCGCTGGAAGCCATTTGAATCAGCGGAAGGCAACAACTTCACGTACCACAAAAAAAGCGGCATCAGCAGCATGTATATTGCGATGCTATTGCTTTTCTTTGCAGAGGCAGCGACGGTACATCTTTTAATTATGAAGTACAGCGTCTTCTGGGCAAACATAGTGACTGGACTCACGATTTATACCATTTTTCAACTACTAGCACACCTCAAAGCCATCCATTTGCGACCGATTCAATTGCTGGCAGATCGCATTATCATTCGGCACGGACTGGCAGGCGATGTAGAAATTCCGTTGCAGCAAATCAAATCTATCGAAATCAATAGGAGGATACCCAAAGATAGTCCAATGCTCAAAAAACTAGCAGGTGATCTACAACCACATAATGTGGTCATTGAATTGCAAACAGTTGCTAAGCTCCGCAGTCTTTATGGGATTCAGCAGTCTTTCCAGACCCTTTGCCTTTTTGTCGATGAAAAAGATACTTTTGTGGCGCAAGTTAAAGCAAGCCTGTCGTAATTCAGCAATCGCTTGAATGATACAGTACTTGATAGCAAGCTTGTCGAGTTATCTCCAATTAATCGGGCATCTTTCACAAGTACACAAGAGTAGTGGACAGTTTCCGATACCAAAATGAAAATTTTTACTTCGTAAAAATTTTCATTTTGGTGGGGTTCTGTGGACAGAAATGAGCTTGTTTTCAATGATTTTTAGAAAAAATCATTGAAAACAAGCTCATTTCTGTCCGAAAG
>JBCDKV010000160.1:0-9104 GCA_038746215.1 Bacteroidota bacterium
AAATAAAGCCAACAAACAATCTGCGTTTGCTGGCTTTAGAAAATTGATCTAATAATACTATTTCTTATGGCTGATATTAACAAGAATCAACTGATGTGAGTTGATAGCCTTTTAATACGACCAAAGGTCTTGCTCGAAATTAAATATCTCTTGTTTTATTTTCTCTGCTTCCAATAAGCGATCCGTATTACCAGAAATGTAATCTTGGATTCGCTCGTTTCGCACATTAGATTGCTTGTAAATGTAGCTAGAGAAATAACGCATTTCCATGATGTCTTCCCAAGTAGTCGGCGAGGCATCGTTTCCTAAAGTATAAGCAGGTTCTCTCGCTAGCAGTTCTCTAATATCTGGATAATACGCCCAGAACATGGCTTGCTCATATTTGAAGTTACCATTTTCATCTCTAGCTTCTAATATGGGCGCAATCCCTAGGATTCTTACCTTCATCGTGGAAGATTCTTCATCGAAAAACCAAACTTCTTTCAAGCGGAAACGCTTCACGTCTTCGAAGTTGATTTCATTACGCACCACTTTAATTTTTTCTTCGTAAGTCTCAGGATCGAAAGTGATAATCGTATCGGTAGACGCACCCTGTGAAGCTACTTCTTCGGGCGTCAAAGGATTGGAAAACTTATCATCTTCCCCACTGTACACGGTAATCTCTCCACTGACAGCCGCTTCCATTAGGATAGAAATGAACGGACGCTCAGGATAAGCAAAAGGCAAATTCAGTTTCTCGCGAATGTCAATAACTCTCCAGATTCGCTTTTCCCACATAATATCTGCTTCTCGAAGCGATTCGTAAGGCAGTACTCTTTTCTCGGCAGTCAGTCGCTTTTCGACGATATCATCCAAAGGACGATTAGCATTAGGATCGCTGGCTTCCGTCATGACTGATCCACCAGTACTACCGCTCTCTGGCGTGCCTGGAATTTGGGCGAAACTTGGTACGGTCAATGCGAACATCACCAAACAAAGGCTTAGCAATTTCAAAGCTAATTTCATGTTACTTGTAATTTATTAAATATGGAACGTTTAGAGCAGGGCAGAAAATTCGATGCTCTAAAAAGCACTATGGAATAAGAGTTTGTTGGGATTTTCCCTGCCTGATAATCAGCTTGTAAAAATTCCCAATAAGCTCTGAATGAAAACGACGACCTGCCTGACTATCCAAGCTATTAGGTCAAAACGAAAAAGCGAGCTGATAAACAGCAGTGCGAAAAGCTAAATTTAATACGCCAATCTTTTCACTTTTCCTATGATAGAAAATCTATATCAACTTATCAATAGCATAACGTCAACTAGATGGGGGCTTAGTATAAAAAAGAATGAATTAAAGACAAGTTTATCTACTTGCTTGACATTATTTTTTGAAAATGGAATTAAAAACTTCGTTTTTAATTCCATTTTCAAAAGGCCCTTCGGACAGAAATGATATTATTTTTGATGATTTTTGGAAAAAATCATTAAAAATAACATCATTTCTGTCCAAAAGTCCACCCCAATTGCTCATTTTTATGAAATAAAAATGAGCAATTGGAGAACTAAAATAGCAACCACTTTTACGGCTTATATAAACATGTCGAATTAAATTTTTTTACAAATATTTAAGCTAGTCTAAATGTTTTATTAGCTTTGTCTAAATTAATTAGGAGTTACAAAGCTTATGGAGAGTATCATAGAAACCCTACAACAACCTTGGGCAAGTCGAGCCTTGCTAGCCTCCTGCATGGTGGGCATCATGTGTGGCGTATTGGGCTGCTTCATTGTACTGCGCAACATGGCACTGATCGGCGATGCGATTGCCCATGCCATTTTGCCAGGTGTTGTTTTTGCTTTCATGCTAGTCGGGCAAAGCGCATTGGGTTTTTTTACTGGGGCAGTAGTGGCTGGATTGTTCATGGCAGTTGGCATCACTTGGATACAACAAAAAGTAAGCACTAAAAATGATGCTGCCATTGGGATTGTTTTCACTGCGATGTTTGCCATTGGCGTGATCGGCATCTCAAGCATCAATCGCAAACCTGGCGTACATTTGGACTTAAAAGACTTTCTTTTTGGCAATGTCCTAGGCGTCTCAGACGAAGATTTATACTTAACCCTCGCAGTACTCATCTACGTATTGCTCAGTGTCTTTCTCTTCTATCGTTATCTATTTGCCACTACTTTTCAACCCGTCATTGCTAAAACGATGGGTATTTCAGTCCAAACGATTCACTACTTCCTGATGCTGATGCTGGCTTTTGCCGTGGTCGCTTCTTTGCGAACAGTAGGTGTCATTCTAGTCGTTGCTATGCTGATCACGCCCGCTTCGACTGCGCTTTTACTCTCTAAACGCTTGGAACGGGTGTTGGTCATTGCGGCGATTGTAGGACTACTTTCTGCCATCATTGGGCTGCTCTTTGCCATCATTTTTGAGACTACACCTGGACCTGCAATGGCAGTTGTGGCGACGGCGATCTATTTGTTGGCGGTACTGTTCGCGCCAGAAAAGGGACTCATTTTTCGCTATTTCAGAAGGCGTAAATTACAAGAACGTATTCGGTCAGAAGATTTGCTCAAAAGAGCCTATCGTTTGGAGCAGGAAGGACAATTAAGCTTCGATCATTTGGAAGGACAATTGGATTATTCTGCTCGCCTGATGAAGCGGCATTTGAAGCAATTGCGTAAGCGAGGACTTTTTGAGGAGCATACATTAGCTTTGACGCAGAAAGGTAAAAAAGCAGCCAAAAGGCTAGTGCGTGCGCATCGTTTGTGGGAAACTTATTTAGTACAACAAATAGGATTGACGGAACATCAAATTCACGAGGACGCAGAAAAATATGAACACCTACTCAGCGAAGAAATACTAGATGAAGTAGATCAGAAACTGGGTTATCCAAGCACCGATCCACACGGTTCGCCCATTCCACCAAAGTATCGCTTTTTCCTGAATCAGTTAACGGTTGGGCAACAAGCCATCATCACACACGAACAAGTGAATGCAAAGGTGGTCAAACAACTTTGGGATTTAGGACTCATTCCAGATACATCGCTAAAAGTGAAGCACAGCAATGGCAGTCAACTTGACATTTTACAGGAAGATCGCAGCATCGAAGTGCCACATCATCTAGCAGAATTGGTGCGGGTGGAGTTGATTTGATTATAAGACTTGTCCTTTTTTCAGAAAAAATTCAAACCCATGCTATCTGCCGATCATCTAGCGCAATTATTCACACCAGCGGAAATCATTGCTATCGTAAAGCAAGGTATCCTTAAAGAAGGCGCAGGCAAATACCGAGTTCCGCAGCGAATGCATATAGAGCATGAGCAGATGACCTATCTCTTGATGCCTGCCATTGGAGAACGCTACTTTTGCAGTAAGCTCGTTAGTGTTATCCCAGCAAATAAAGCTCGCGACTTACCGATCATTCAAGGGACACTCATCTTGAATGATTTAGCAACGGGAGCAGTGCTCGAGTACATGGATGCGCCTATGATTACAGCCCTGCGCACTGCTGCCGTAGGTGCAATTGGGCTAGAACGCATTGCTGAGACTTCAACTAGTCAACTTGGCCTGATTGGATGCGGCTTGCAGGGTTATTGGCAAAGCCTTTTTGCACATGCTGTCCGTCCGATTCGTCGCATCTACGCCTATTCAAAGACTCGTAGTAGCTTTGAAAATTATAAAGCACGAATGCAGCAAAGCCATCCTAAAACCAGTATTATTTGGTGTGAAAATGCAGATGAAGTTGTTCGTAATGCCGAGCTTATTTATACGTGTACCAACGCTCGCAGCCCATTGTTCTCTAATGATGCTGCGCTAGTCGCCAATAAGTCATTCATCAGTATTGGTTCTTTCCGAAAAGATATGCAAGAATTGCCAGACGTTGTTTATCAGCAAGCAGATCGAGTATTAGTGGATACGATTACGGCACAATCAGAGGTCGGTGACCTCATCAATCCCCTACGAGCAGGCTACATCACAGTCGAACAATTGGTCACACTCGCGGATGCTTTGACGATGCCTCTTACAGAGTGGCAAGGGAAGCAATTGGTCTTTAAATCCGTTGGTATGGCTGCTTTTGATTTGGCACTAGCGGTAGCTGTTTATGAGGAAAGTCAGCTTAAATAATGCGTGAATAATTTAGCTGGGCAAGTAGTTTGGCAAAACAAATTCGACAATATCACTACTGAACATTTTCAACTTTTAATACATAGTCACACAGTACACTACTGGACAAAACACAACTTGAAACACTAAGGACACTTAGAAACACTAAGAAAAGCGGCTAGTGTAGCTATGTAATCTGCTTCTCTTTTGTTCTACAATCCAAAATGTCCAGTAGTCTAGTCACACAGAAATGTATAAATGTTATGGCTTGATATTCAGTAAATTATCTGAATTTCCTTAGAACGAAGCTTTTGTCCCTGTCGCTCTTTGAACTTGCACTTGCTGCTTGCGCTTGCAATTTAGAGCCATAAGCCTTAGTACACTGTAAATCAAATAATTCCGTATTTTTTGGATAGTATTTTCCCCACAAGAATTAGGCGTGTACGAAGTTTTGAGTAACACTCGGAACAAGTCTGAGAAAGCTTCTGATATCGCGCAACAAGTATGCTTAAAGGATTTTTATGTACGGAAAGACCCACTGAGCATACTTGTTGCGCGAATTCTTTGCATTGACTCAGGCTGTTTTCAAGTAAAATGTTAACAATACTGAGACTTCGTACAGCCCTATTTGATATTCAGTAAACTATCTTAGTTTTCTTAGTGATTTGTTTTGTCCCAATGTCCAGTAGCCTAGCTCCTCACCTACAGTCATTCTATTTCGACGACCATCTCTATTTCCACGGCAATATTACTAGGTAAAGAACCCATACCAACTGCCGCCCGAGCGTGCTTACCTGCCTCACCAAATACTGCTACCATCAAATCCGAATAGCCATTGATGACCGCAGGATGCGAGGTAAAATCTGGTACAGCATTAACCATTCCCTTTACTTTCACAATGCGTTTCACTTTGCTCAAATCGCCTAACTCTGCTTTCAGCACCGCTAGCTGATTGATCGCCGTTACACGAGCCGCTTCGTAGCCTTCTTCTATCGTCAAATCTTGTCCTAGCTTTCCTTGGATATAAGTGCCATCTGCTTTCTTTGGCCCTTTGCCCGCTAGAAACATCAATTGTCCCGTTTGGACGGCATTGACATAGTTTGCCATGGGCGTAGCTGCTTCGGGTAAGCTGATTCCAAGTGCTGCTAATTTTTGTTCGGGCGTCTCGTCTTGTCCAACTTGTGCTGCCACGGTTTTTTCTTTTGTTGCTTCGGGCGCATCGCAAGACAAGCTAAAGGATAAGCAGACCGATAGCAATAGGTATTTATATATCATGTTAGTGAAGTGTTTTTTGTGTAAATCTAACTAGATTTCAACTCATAATAACGAGCTCCCAATTTCACGCCCTCCGTTCCGATGGAAGCAATCGCAAATTTACCATTATCCGTTTGTACGCTTTTGGCAAGTCGTTTGCGATGCAATTGCTCGTAAGTAGCATAATCAATCGCGGTGCGACTATCTAATTTTTCGTTGAGCTTGAAATTTTCCACTACTGCTTTCCAAGTAGGCTGGACAGTAGCCTCGAATACTTTGGATTTAGAACCACTGCCATAACCAAAAAAGCCAAATTTAGTGTCTGCTAAGTCTGCATCTTCTGCCAAGTCTGCTTGTAAAGTACTCATCAATGCTAGGAAAATGGAACAAGCGTACATATTACCGACCAAGCCCGAAGCCCGTTGCGCTTTTTCTAGTTTTTCTTTCACCATGGCGCGATAGTCGGCAGTTTTAGTGATGGCGCGCAAGAAGTTGCTGTAAGCTTTACCGTATGTTTTTTCGTCCTCAAATTGTGACCGCTCAGGTATTTCGAGTGCATTTTCCACCGCAAAGTCGTCCCACGCTCCTGTTCTCATTTTTTCTAGCATATAAATTTCGGAGAAAATACGCTTACCATGAAACGCATAAGGTAAGTGAAAAATCAGGCGTTCCCAGCGATGCAAAATACTCTCTTTCGCTCCTAAGATTTCTTTTTTCACAGCTTGTTTGCGGAAGTGTTCGTAGGCTTCTCGAATGCGATTTTGATACGTCAGATTGGAATAAGGCCCATCAAAAACGGGCGTATCTTTGTGCAAGGTCAAGACCTCGTCGTTATCATCTATAAAGCCATTCACTTCTAGTGAGCCGTTCAATTGATCCAACACATTTTCCGCATCTGCTTCTACACCAGCTAAGCGCAAAGTCTCCTCTACGATTTGTTTTTTGCTAAACGTTCGAAGCGGTTTGTAGAAATCATGCGCACTTTGCATACCAACGCCTATCGGATTATTGATGACGAGCAAGCGTGGTTCGTGCTTCACCAATAAAGCTACTGCCCCTGCGCCTTGCGTGTATTCGCCAGTGGAAGCCAATTCGTATTTTGCAAAATCAGAAGTCACCACGATACCGATGCGTTCTTCCTCCCCGCTCACCCAATCTAAAGTATTGTGTAGTGCATCCACACCACCGACACAAGCAAAAGTTAAGTCCACTACATCGCAATTCACAAAACAATTTTCTCCGTAGACTGGCGCATACTTTTGTTTCAGCATTTGCACAACGTAGGTTGCCGTTGGTTTTGCGCCGTCTAAAGCACTTTCTGTCCCTAAATAGATGCGCCCAATATCGCTTGGATGCAATTCATTTTTGTCGATGATTTCTGAAACTGCATTGGCTGCCATCGTTGCTGCATCCTCATGTACATCGGGAATGGACATATGCGTTAATCCAAGTCCTTTATTCAATTTGACATATTCAATTTGACGTTCTTTGGCGAGTGTTTCTATGGGTAGATAGAGTTTAGGAACATACAAAGCCATATCGTCTATACCGACAGCGTGTGCATTTTTCATAGCAATTGCGGAATTTAATTTAAGCTATAAGTGTTTGATTATTAGCCCATAGCTAGATTGTTTTTTTATTTTTGGCGGCTGAAATCGAAGTGCAAAGATAGGAGCATGTTTGGAGTATTATCTTCCTGTAAACCAATATTTTGTGAACCTGACTTTGAAAATAATCGCTCATTTATACTAATAAAGTCACCATTATTTTCTTCGTCAGAACCGCAAACTACTGATTTACAGTTCAATCCTACTTCAAACAAGCTCCAAGGCTGAAACATTATTTTAAAGGCGCAGTTTAAAATTTGCTTGATTTTGGACTTATTGAGAAGATAACAGATATGATAAAATCCATTCAACTCACTAACTTTTTTAGCTTTAAGGAAGAAATCATCAACCTTCATCAACAAACTAACCTATTGGTTGGAATAAATGGTTCTGGAAAGTCAAATCTATTCAAAGCCCTAGAGCTACTGAAGGTAGGTGTCACTGGAAACGGAGCAGCGGCTTTGCAACATTTGATTATTGCTAAATACGGTGGGTTTGACAGTGTCTATTGTAAGGCTAATGATGAGCAAGAGCGACGGATAAAACTCAAATTTGTCTTTGATAAAGATACGATGTCCAATTATTCAGCGTATGAATTTTTAGAGGATATTCACTATGAAATTGAACTTACCAAGGAAGCCTCTACGAATAGTTATGCAATCAGAGAAAGACTCTACCAAGGAAATTTTGAATACATATACTCGAACTATACCGATGGACATGCCCTTGAATATTCGTCAAAGGGACATGCTGCGAATTATGAAATTAAGAAGACTCCTAGAGAACTGATTTTAGCAAAAATTTCTGATCTTGATGAAGATCGATTTCTGCCTCAACTTACGATCAAAAGAGCAATAAGCGAGCTATTAATATATAGTCATTTTGATACAAGTTTTGATAGTCAATTAAGAAGACCCATCATTGCTACTTCTTCAAAAAAGACTTTATCGCAGGATGGCAGTAATCTAGCCCAAATTATTAACCTTATTAAGATCAAATACAAAAAAGCGTATAAAATGCTTACTGAGGCAATGAACGACGTCAATCCACATTTTAAAGGCTTTGATTTCAATATGTTGGGTGCTGGTACGATTGAATTACTATTAGACGAAGGCGAACTTAATAGTGCAGTACACATTGCTCATATTTCAGACGGCACGCTTCGCCATTTGTGTCTTTTAGCGATTTTATTGAATCCAAATCGAGGTAAGTTAATCTGTCTTGATGAACCAGAGATGAGTTTACATCCAGATATGATACATGGCTTGGCTAGATTGATAAAAGATATTGCACGAGAACAAAATACTACTTTCATTATTGCTACGCATTCTCCGCACCTATTAGATAAATTTCATCTTGAAAATGTAAGGGTATTTGAAAAATATGAAGATAATATAAGTAGGGTCGAAGAATACAATGAAGATGAATTTGCAGGCTGGTATGATTATTTCAATGTAGGGGAAATGTGGCGATCAGGCGATATAGGCGGTAAAAGATGGTAAAATGAAGAAGAAAAAGAAAATTCTGTTCATAGAAGGCAGTCCTGATACATCAAATGGAGATTTATCAAAAGGGTTTTCTAAACTATTGGAACAAGTGCTTAAAGGAAACATGCCCAAAGTATTGATGGGAAAAGGTAAATTACAGTCTATCAACAAATTCAAAAACAGTAAAGCTGCCTTCTCTTTTCTGCTAATTGATTTAGACAATCCCGAAGACTTAAAAGAAGAAGAGTTACATAAGCTAGACCTTGCTGCATACTCAGAACGAGTCTTTTTCATGGTACAGGAAGTGGAAGCATGGTTTATTGCACAACCTGAAATACTGGACAAATATTACGGTATTGACCTTTCCAAAAAGCTAAAAAATAAAGACCCAAAACAAATCAAAAAGCCTTCTAGATTACTGGAACAACTGACGAAGAAAAACAAGATCAATGAGCCATATCACAAAGTACGACATGCTTCAGAACTACTCGAACGCCTCGACACCCAACAACTCCGTACCGACTTCGAAGAATTTGACCGTTTAATTGAAAAAATATTGAATCCAAATAACTGACGATATGATAAAATCCATTCAACTCACTAACTTTTTTAGCTTTAAGGAAGAAACGATTCCTTTGCACGAAAACATCAATGTCCTCATTG
>JBCDKV010000161.1:0-9074 GCA_038746215.1 Bacteroidota bacterium
AAGTTTTATTAATCAGTCCAATCATTGCTTTGATTAAAAGATGAAATATGGTAAATCTAGAAATAAAATCTAGTGTGAATGTAAGGATGGAAGAAGTGCTCGAAGCAGTGCGTAATTTAGATACACCAGAATTGAAGGATTTTTTTCAGCAAATTGCAGAAATAGTTGTTCGGCGAAAAAATGTCTTATTTTCAAATAAGGAAGAAGAACTTTTAACTAGGATTAAAGCGCCTGCACTACCTGAAAAAGCTCAAGCAGAATATGAATTTTTATATGGAAAACTACAATCAGAGACCATCAATGAAGAAGAATACCAAAGATTGAGTGGGTTGATGAAAAGCATAGAGGAGAAAGGAGTAGAACGACTAAAATATTTAGTAGAACTTTCAAAACTAAAGGACAAATCACTTAGCGAATTAATGATAGAACTGAAAATAGAAAACGTCACCGCTCCAATTTATGTCTAGACCCAAATTTTCTAAGAAATGGCGTGAACTAATAGCAAAACGCGCTGGACACCGTTGCGAATACTGCAAAACACTAAGAGCTTATGCACCAAGTCCTTTTGATATAGAACATATCAAAGCACTAAGTCTAGGTGGTCTTTCCATTCTAAAAAATTTAGCTTACTCCTGCCACGGTTGCAATCTCTGCAAATCCAATAAAATAGAGGGCATTGATCCTGAAACAAATAAAATAGTACCGCTTTACAATCCACGAACTTCTAAGAGCATGTTTGGAGCAGTATTGAACTATAAATCAGCAGTTTGCGGTTCTGACAAGGTGAAAAATTAATTGCATATCTGGATACGGAGTTTATTTTTCATGCAGTCAGGTTCGTAAAATGTTGGTTTATAGGAAAATAGTGCTCCAAACATGCTCTAAGTGGTCAACCCACTTCAAATGGAATGAAGAAGAAGTGGAAGCAGTAGGATTAACACCTACTGGTAGAGCAACCATCAACACTTTGCAATTAAATCGAATAGAACTTATCAATTTGCGCACTTTGTTGAAAAGTATTGGTGAACACCCACCGAAAGAAACAGATTTAAATAAAGAATGAACCGCTATCTATATAAAATTCGGAAAGCAAAAGTCCACCTTCGAAAACTAAACCCCTACCCTCGGAAACCCAAACCCCACCTTCGGAAACTCAAAGCTTATGTTCGGAAGAACACCCTTTCTAAAACAAACCTACTCCCCTACATTGTGGAAGTATTTAGCAATTTTCTTAACTAAATCCATCACACAATGAGCATTCAAAAACGATATATTTTCTGGCTAACACTTACACTCAGTTGGCTATTCTCCCATCAAAGTTTCAGTCAAGACATTACCATCACAACGACCGCAGGGGCAGAGGTCACTTTTATTGGACTGCCCGATGCTGCCTGTGCGCCAGAAGCGAAAATCACACATTATAAAAATCCATCTTACGCTAACAACACGGTATCGTCTCAACTGACAACTACATTGAATAGAACCATTGTTGCCAATCGCATTCGGGTACAAGCTGGCGAACCATTTACGTTTGAAATGCAGTATAACGGTGCACCAGTTCAGTCCAATCCAAGTGGGAATCCAACGGCAGTGTCTTTTTGGTCTGGCGTAGATGGAATCCTACCAGCAACTAGAAACGAAACGCTGCAACGGACACAATTCAGTGCTGGAGATTGGTTCAGCGCATACACGGCGACCGTGACGATTCCAAAAGGAACAAAAGATGGCTTTATCATCATCCCATTTGATGAAAACACAAATGGAACCGTTCTTGCCAATAGCTTCTTCATTCCTTTCGTCGTAGAGGGTATGCTCCAGCCCGATGGCGTTGATGTTCCCATCATAGGAACGACCATCGAACCACAAATTCCTTACCTCATTTTACACGCCCCTCCTGGCGATGGCAGCAGCACGTTCTTTCAAGACAATAAACAAATCTGTCGCGATTTTCAGACCAGCTTTGCAGAAGATAATTCCAACTCTGCCAATGCAGCCGTAAAGATTGGTGTAGCAGGAAGTGCAGGTATTTTCGTCACAACGAACTTTGAGTTTTCAGTGACCTTTAAAGCGGGGCTGACCGCAGGCGACTTGGAAATAAATACTACGGAGAAACAAACTTGTATAGATGTATCTCAAGGATTCTCAACGACTGCTGCAACGGATCTGGAAGGCGGTGGCGATGTGTTCGTTGGTTACGGGGTAGAATGGGCGTATGGAACCTATCCTTTACTAAAAGTTGATGATCAAACTTGTACCGCCGCCATTGATAGTGGATTGGCTTACTTAGCAATAGATACGAGTCAGTTCATTTACAGCAAAGAGACGATAGAGTCCGATATTTTATTTAAACAAGCCACTGTCGATAATCCGCAAGCCACCGTACAAGCTAGAAATGTGGCACAAAATCAGATAGATGTTTGGAATCAAATATTGGCACTAAATGTCAATAACATCAACAATGCTAATGTCTCTCTGGGACCTGATATTTCCTTTGGCGGTGTCGCCCCTCAATCCTTTGAATCTGCGATCACCGTTGTAGAATCCAACAGCATTCAGTATGAGCAATACATAGATGTTACGGCAGGTGTAGAATCCGTAGTGGAAGTAGGTGGTTCTGGTGTCTCTGGTGGCTTCGAGTACAAAAATTCCAAACGATTCGGGCAAACACAAGCACAATCCGGTACGCAAGGACAATTGGTGAGATATGAACTCAGCGACACCAATGGAAACGATCCCAATCCTGGAACGGATTTATTCAACGTAGAAGTCCTCCGAGATCCGATGTTTGGAACGCCAGTATTTCGCTTGAAAGATGGCACGAGAAGTAGTTGTCCTTATCAAGGCGGTTTTGCACGCGATCAGCCACGACTGGAAAACGGTGTAGCAGGCTGTTCCAATATCAATATCAACATCGACAATGCACCTCCACAAGGTGTAGAAATTCCGCTAGATATCTGCAATGATAATGATGTAGAAGTGCGTCGCTATTTTGTCGCATTGGATCAGCCGTCCAATACCAATGGAGCGATGATTCGGCTCAACAATAATGACATCAGTACAGATAATAATTCAGGTCTTTTCTTTGATGTACCAGCTGACGATTGTTTCACAAATAATGGCGATAAGCCCAAATTGACCATCGAGAAAAACTCCGTTTCAGGCGCGACAAGTTATCGAAACATTGGACTCATCATTTATCCTGAGTGCGATCCAGCTTTGGAAAAAAGGATAACGATCAATGTTGAATTTGGAAGTGGACCACTCGATCTTTGTGCACCCGATGATCTATGCCCAACGGTGGCTGGCATTGAAACGCAAGATTCAGATGGTGATGGCGTAGGCGATAGTTGCGACAATTGTCCATCCTTCAATCCTGATCAAATGGACACAGACGGCGACGGTGTGGGCGATGCTTGCGACAACTGCATCACACTCGCCAATCCTAGTCAAATGGATATGGACAGCGATGGTATAGGCGATGCTTGTGACAACTGTCCTGACTTACAAACAAGCATCAATACAGACCTAGACGGCGATGGCTACATCTGTGACGATTGCCCAAATTTACCAAATTCTGCTTTGCATTTTGATGGCATAGATGACTACGTAGAAGTAGCACATGCTAATGAGCTTTCTTTGACAGGAGATTTGACGATTGAGACTTGGGTGAAAATTACCGATTTTGACAATTTTCGAGGTATAGTCGGCAAAACCAATAGTAACCTACCTGCACCTTTTGACTTTTATCTATTTCCTACTACAGGTATTCCCAATTTCGGGATCGGTAATGGTGTTAGTTCGGAATCGGTGAGCGGCAATGCTGCGCCTACTGTTGGCGAATGGGCGCATTTGGCAGTCGTCAAAAATGGTTCTATTGTGACACACTACCTTAATGGCGTACCCAATGGAACAGGTACGACCACCATTACACCTGATGATGTCGATGGAAGCCTACTGATTGGGTCGAGAGCAGATTTGTTCACCAAAATGAAGGGCGATATGGACGAGTTGCGTATCTGGAATGTCGCGCGTACCTCAGCTCAAATCAGTGATAACTTTTCCACCGAACTAGACGGCACGCAAAATGGATTGGTGGCTTACTACTCCTTTAATGAAGGCATCCCAAGCGGCAACAATGCCGCTCTAATGAGCATCACAGATAAAACGAGCAACCCTGACGCTGGCGACCTTATCAATTTTGAAAGCGGAACGGTTGCATTCGATGGCATAGACGACAAAATAGACATTCCTTACAATCAGGATATCAATTTCGCTTCCAATCAAGACTTTACCATCGAACTTTGGGCGAAAACACCTTCTGCTGCCCAACCCAATACACAGGAGGTCGATGTTTCGCTTCTGGAGGCTTGGGCGGATGGAAACGGATATCCTTATGCCATTCGCTACATGAAAGATAGCAAAACGATACGTGTCCTAAGATTTGATGCTACAAACAATCCAAATATCTTTTCTTCCACTACCGTCAATGACGACCAATGGCATCATATTGCTTTTGTAAAAACTGGTAGTACGCTGCGCTTGTATATTGATGGCGTAGAAGAGGGCAGTACTTTCGACAGCACGGTCGGTGGTCAGCTAGGATGGCCCTTATTTACACTCGGCAGTCGGGTCAATGGTCTATTCTGGAAAGGGACGATGGATGAAGTGCGTTTTTGGGACTATGGGCGTTCCGCTGCTGAGATCAATGCGGATATGAATACGAGTTTGACAGGAAACGAAGGCGGCTTGGTGGCTTACTATCCAATGGATGATTGTTCTATAGATAGCACTTTCGCAACGATAACCGATAAAAGTGTGACTAATAATCTTGCTTTTCCTACTTTCCTGTTGCAAGATTGCACGATTTCAAATTGGGTGGGCGGTGCGCCAGTTATGTATCTTGATGATGATAATGATGGCTTCGGCAATGCCTGTGACCTCTGCGATGGCGACGACAATTTTGGCGACAGCGACAACGACGGCATTTGCGATGACATCGACCCAGATGGACCGCCTTGTGACGGCATTGCGATCAGTGCTGTCGATACGACTTACAATATCGGAACAGCCACCGTACGTGCCGATCAAAACATCACAACATCTGGCGAAGTCATCGTGCCTAATGGCGCAACTGTCAGCTATTTTGCAGAAAATTCCATCACTTTATCACCAGGTTTTCAAGCTACTGGCAATTTCAGTGCTGCCATCGCTCCTTGCGTAGATTTAGGCGGAACAATAGCAAATCGAACCATAGAACCGAGAGCAGTTCCAGTAAAAAGTATAGACGAACTTACGCTACAAATCGCCCCCAATCCCACATCAGGCATGACAAACATCACCTACACCTTAGCAAAAGACGAAGCTGTCCAAATTCACTTGTTCAACTTACAAGGACAGCATCTACACACACTTTTACAGGCTACTGGACAGTCTGCTGGCGTCCATCACTTGCAGTGGCATGCTACGGACTTGACCAGTGGTCTTTATTTGTTGCAAATACAGACGCCAACGGCGCGTAAAATTGAAAAATTAATGATCGCTTCTTATTGAGTTTTTGAGGATTTTCTTTGAGGGTTTCACCTGAAAAGTGAAGCCCTCAACTCAGAAAATTATACAAGTTCATCAACTCACTTCCTCAAATAAAACATCCATCGAAAAATGATGATCTATCAAGCCGATACTATGCTGATTGGGTACTAAGCCAAAACTAGTGATGAAGGTCAGAAAAACTTGTTTTTTAGTCTTACTAACAGTGACAAAAGTATCCAGTTTTGTCCGAAGTGCCGCCGCTTCGGACTTATCAATACGATATTGATCTCTATAGAATTTCAGTTCGCAGAGATTGATGACTTGATCATTTCGGTCAATGAGCAAATCAATTTGAATGCCTTTTCGGTTCGCATCACCTTTGAAAATGAAACTAGAAGATTCGGAGTAAACACCACCAATTTCTAATGCCTTTTTAATTTGAGGAATATGTTTTAAGCAAAGGTTTCCAAAGGCATAGCCACTCCAACTGTTATACACGGGGGGTTGACTTAATCTTGTCCACATTCCGCTTTCCTGAGATCGTTTGCCCTCTATAAAATGCAGATAAAATAACGAATATTCATCTGTCAACCGATAGAGCATCTTTTTCTTTTTCTGCCCAAATGGATAGTAAGCTGAAACAAAGCCTGAGTGAATCAATTCCTTAATGACCCTCGAAGTATTTCCACCTTCTGGCAATTTTGCCGACTTCACAATCTCTGCGCGGGTCAGTCCTTTCCATTTTTTTGCTAAAGCGCGAATGATCGCAATGTAGTGTTCCTCGTTTTCAAAGAGTGCAGGATAGAGTTTATTAAATTCGTCTTTCAACACGCCGTTTTTCGAGAAATAAATATCATCAATGTTTTGAATAGCGCTTTTCCCACTTTCCACTTCTTTTAGGTAATGCGGAATGCCACCCATTACCATATAGATTTGAGCAATTTGGTAGCGATTGAGCTTTACCGCTTTCGCCTTAAAAAATGCTTCTGTTTCTGCAAGTGTGAATGGTTCAAGATGGATGCTTTTTGTAATTCTGTTGTGTAATCCTCCTTTATGATGCACTACTTTTTGGATCATCCACGAAGCGGCTGAACCGCAGATAATGATTACAATATTGTTTTTAGATGCCCAATTGTTCCAAAAGAAACCGAGTGCGGCTAAAAAACCAGACTTTCTTCCTGCCAACCAAGGCAATTCATCGAAAAAGAGAATGCGCTTCCGCTCTATTTTTGGCATTTTTTCTAGTACTAAAATCAATTGCCTGAATGCTGCTAGCCATGTTTTAGCAGGCTCAATTGATTTTTCATTCCCTAGCATTCGCTGCATCAAAAAATTGAAATTATCTACTTGCTCTCGACTACTAATATACTGAACACCAGTAACTTCCAAGTCAATTTGCGCTCCATAGACCGAACGTACCAAAAAGGTTTTTCCAACCCTTCTGCGGCCTAAGACCGCTACCATTTCTGATTCGTCAGAAGCCAACGCGCGCTTTAGTATTACTTGTTCCTTATGTCTGCCTACAAGTATATTTGACATGCTATATTTAATTATATCTGGCGAAATCTATGCAAAATTAATAGATTTCGCCAGATATATAACTAATTTTTCTTTTTGAATCGAGAGGATCAATTACTTTTTGCGTCTCAATAAACCTTTAGGCATACTTGTTGCGCGATCTCAAGAGCTTCAGCAGCGTTTATATCAAGTATTCAGAGAGGTACAAACTTTGTAGATTTCGTTAGGTCGCATCTCAAAAATCTTTTAAAGTGGATTTTTGAGATGCTCCAAGGGATTTTTAAGGGTGAAAAGCAGCAAAAATTATTGATTTTTGCTGCTTTTCACCCTCAAAACCCTCCATCAGAAAGTTTTTCACCTTAGAAAAAAACTTTCTGTGGTTTTAGAAACGAAATATTTGCTCTTCAACTTTGTACCCCTTTGAATTTCAAGTATTGCTTAATACTTCATATACGCTTATAAATATCCTATAAACGCTGTTTCAATTCAGCATTTTTATTTATTTTTACTGAAACAATACAGCAAAATGAAAGAAATCAAGGAGCGTTCGGATCGCTTAATCCAAAGCATAAGCCTAGCATTTCAAAGAGAAGCACTTCAAACCATCAAATGGAAATGGCGACTCATTTCTTTGATCGGTGCTAGAGGGGTCGGTAAAACAACTCTGATGTTGCAACGTGCAAAGTTAGCAACGACTGAAAATGAACCAGCCATCTATATTTCGTTAGATGATATTTACTTTACCAACCATACTTTGCAAGATTTTGCAGATGACTTTTATAAATCAGGTGGGAAAATACTGTATATCGATGAAGTACACAAATATCCAAGTTGGGCAAGAGCGATTAAAAATATCTATGATTTTTATCCTGAATTAAAGGTAGTTTTTACAGGTTCTTCCATCATAGAACTCCTAAAACAAGAAGTAGATTTGAGTCGCAGAGCTTTACTGTACGAGATCAACGGCTTATCTTTTAGAGAGTATTTACGATTACAGAACATTGCCAGTTATCCCAAGTTTTCGCTAGACGATATTTTAGACCGACACGAAGAAATAGCCGCTGACATCAATCAAAATATGAGACCACTCCAATATTTTCCTGATTATCTTAAGATCGGATACTATCCTTTTTTCTTAGAAGGCACAGATTTCTACGCAGAGCGATTAGCACAAGCTGTACGTTTAGTGATCGAAATTGATTTAGATTTCATTCCGGGCTACGATCCTCGAAACGCCCGTAAAATCTATCAACTCTTTTATATTTTAGCTTCCAATGTACCGTTCAAACCAAATATCAGCAAGCTCAGCGAAAAAATTGGCATTCATCGAAATACGCTTGTTCAATACCTACATCACTTAGAGCGAGCAAGCTTGATCAATACCTTATATCCTGCTGGAATCAGCACCAGTATTTTACAAAAACCAGAAAAAATCTTTCTCCACAATACTAACATTGCCTATGCCATTGCACCCTCTCAAATTAATAAAGGAAGTCTAAGGGAGACTTTTCTACTCAATCAATTAAAAGTAAAGCATGAAGTACATCTGCCTAAGAAAGGTGATTTTTTGATTGATGATACTTACACGATTGAAGCAGGAGGAACGAGTAAGTCCAATAAGCAGATCAAAGATATTTCAAATGCTTTTGTCGCAGCCGATGGTCTGGAGTTAGGAACAGCCAACAAAGTTCCGCTTTGGCTATTTGGTTTTTTATATTGAATCGTTCGGAAACCCAAACCTCAACTTTGGAAAAAAGCCCTTTTCTATACTCCATTTGAGATAAAAAAGTGCATTTTACTCTATTGGTATTTCTGAGTACAAACTACCACGTGTGCTTTCAAATTTGGCGGCATTGATAGCAGAAGGCGCGGGACATCGCTGCGAATACTGCGAAACGCTTAGAGCATGTTTGGAGCATTATCTTCCTGTAAACCACTATTTTACGAACCTGACTTTGAAAATAATCGCTCGTTTATCTCGATAAAGTCGCTATTATTTTCTTCATCAGAACCGTAAACTACTGATT
>JBCDKV010000162.1:0-9044 GCA_038746215.1 Bacteroidota bacterium
CGAAGACCTGACCGCTGATTTTTACGATTTGGTAGTATTTGACCAAACTTCTAATCCCGGTGTAATTGAACCCGTGACGATTGAGGGAATTGAGATTGAGGCAGGTGTTGATATTGGTGGTAATGCTGTAATTTTGACACAGCCCTCCTGCTTTGGATTATCTGATGGAGCGGTATCTTTCGAGTTATTTGAAGGAAATGATGAAATAACCTCTCCTGACAGTACTTATTCTTTCTTATGGTTTAATGCTAGTGGTGACACCATTGGAAATGAATTTATCTTGAGAGATATTCCAAGAGGAAATTACTCAGGCAGTGTCACAAAGGACGGCTGTACAATATTTCCTTTGACTGTTTTTTTACCTCAACCTGACAGCATTGAATTTAGAGTACAACAATTAACTAATGCAACTTGTCCAGGCATTGATGATGGGTTTATTTTTGTTGAACTTTTAGAAGGAGATGTAAGTACTACTGGTACTTACGGCTTTAGTTGGACAGGCGAAGATTTTGCGTCGGGAGAGCAGCGTACGGAATCAGGTGACAATACTATTTCTATAGGAAGAAGACCAAGCGGTACTTATTACTTAGAAGTTACAGATGACAATGGATGTACAAGGATAGATTCTTTCTTTATCGCAAATGACAAGGAATTAGAAATCAATATAAATGACTTAACAGATGTAACTTGCTTCGGTGGAAATGATGGATTACTTTTTATTCAAGGAAGTACTGTCGGAGGGGATGAGGTAACACCTTACTCTTTTACTTGGGAAAGGCTAAATGGTGCTATTCCGATGGATACAGATACTACCAGCACAGTAGATATGCTTAATGCTGGCATATATATTGTCACTATGGAAGATGGCACGGAAGTATTTGGCTCAGAAAACCTACGCTGCACCGTCCGAGATACCTTCGAACTTACCGAACCCGAAAGAATACAACTTGACTTCACCCAAACGAATGCTTCCTGCCTTGGTAATCTGATAGATGGACGTATCGAATTGGAAGAACCCATTGGTGGTACAGCACCTTTCACCTACGAATGGGATTCGCTGCCCAATGTAACGGGTAGAGTTGCGGAAAACCTTACGCTAGGCGACTACAAAGTAGTCTTAACCGATGCGAATGGCTGTATGGATTCCCTAGAATTTATTATCACTGCGCCCGATCTGCCACGCATTACGGAGGTCAGTTCAGATACCTTAAATTGTTCCTCTGATATAGATGGCGAATTGAGCGTCGACTTTGAAAACGGGACGAGTGGCGCAGTAGTCACTTCCTTTGAGTGGTTCAATGCCAATGGTAGCACTGTCGCTACGGATCGCACGGCTACCGATCTTCCACCAGGTGTTTACGTCATTGAAATCAAAGATACCAACGGTTGTTTTGCCTTGGATACGGGCGTGGTAGTTGCCCCCGACCCTTTGGTATTGGATAGTATTGCCATTGTTCGACCAGAATGCCCGGGCTTTACCAATGGAGAATTTACGGTCTTTGTGAGCGGTGGTACGGCTCCCCTGACTTACACCAACCTAACAACCAACGTCAGCCTCAATGCACCCGTATTCAGTGCCTTAGCCTCAGGTACTTACAACATTCAAGTGGACGATGCCAATGGCTGTCCGGGCTTGAATGAGGTCATTACCATCGAAGAACCACCAAGCATACTCGTCACTTTCACGGAAGTAGACGATACCGATTGTGTGCAAGACCAAGCGCCTGCTGGACTTTGTACAGGTAGTGCCGTAGCTTCTGCCATTTTGAGCGATGGTACAGAACGTACCTTTGATTTTCAATGGGGGAATGGCGAACAGACTGTTAATGCCATCAGCAGTACTGCCACGCAACTTTGCGAAGGCGTGACGACTTTAATTGTGCAAGACGACATCAACGAAAATGGTTGTCTGGTGTCCGTAGAGGTAGAAATTGGTAATCCACCTAGAATTGAGGTGTTCAACGAAATCACTTTTGTGAGTTGTAATGGTGACAATGACGGCGAGATCACTGCTAATGTGCTCGGTGGGACACCCGATTTTCAGTACGAATGGAGCAATGGCGCAAATGGCGCAAGCATTACGGGCTTAGCACCTGGCTCGTACGCCTTGACCGTGACCGACGGCAACGGCTGTATGAACATGCAAGCCATGAATATCGTTGTAGAAGAACCCGATCCTATCCGACTAAGCGTTTCCGACGCATCCCAAACCGTTACTTGTGCGGGTGACGAAGATGGCTTTATACAGTTGCGGGTAGATGGTGGTAATGAATTGGGTGGCGCACCTTTCAATTGGTCAGGTGGTGTAGCTGGACAAAGAGATTCTTTGGCAGTCAGTCTTTCGCCAGGCACTTATTTCGTGACCGTGGTTGATGCCAGAGGCTGTACGGATTCTATTTCGTACACCATTGGCGAACCCAGCGCAATCATGGCAACGATACCCGCTCCGCCAGAACCCACATGTTTTGGCTTCCAAACCAATATTATCGTGACGGATGCTTCGGGTGGTGCAGGCGGTCCGTATTCTTTTGCGGTCAATAATCTATCGAAAACCACGCTGGCGGGTAGTATTCCCGTTTTTGGTGGTCAAGAACATATGATTTCTGTCTTTGATGTGCGAGGTTGTAGTTTTGACACGACCATTTTCGTGAATCAACCACCACCAGTAGAAGTCGTCCTGCCAGAAGAAATTGAAATACAACTGGGCGATAGTTTAAGGTTGCGACCCGACGTATTTTCGATTGCGCCCATAGATACGAGTACGATCTTGTGGACGCCTTCCGAATTTTTATCGACTACGGGTGAATTGAATCCAATCATTCGCCCGTTCGATTCGAGAGAATATACCCTAACCTTAGCCGATCTGAATGGTTGTACGGGCGAGGCGAGTGTTTTTATAGACGTGGATAAAAAGCGAAATGTCTATATCCCGAATGTTTTTTCTCCTAACTCTATTCGCAATAGTCAATTTGAGATTGGTTTTGGAGCAGGCGTACGGCAGATGAATTTTATGCGTATCTATGATCGCTGGGGCGAATTGGTGTATGAGTTGGGCGAATCTGGACCAAGCATTGGCGGCATCGGCGATTGGGATGGTACGTTCAATGGCAGAAGCCTTCCTTCTGGCGTATACGTCTATTTAATTGAAGTAGAATTTGAGGATAATGTCACGTTACTCTACAGAGGCGATGTGACGATATTGTATTAACGCGAATAATGCCCCATGCATGCGCAGCGAAGCTTTGCTCAATTTTTGGAGTTCAGTAAAGCTTTTTAGATCGTGCAACAGTAAAGTTATTTGCATTTTCAAAAGAGGAGACAAATAGAAAATGGAGGATTGCATTTCCAAGATTCGCAGAAAGTCTTTTTTCAAAGGCGAAAAGACTTTCTGCTTAGGGGAGTTTAAGGGAGAAAAGCATGAAAAATTGGTGATTTTCCATGCTTTTCTCCCTCAAACTCCCCTTGGAGCAGACAAAAAATCCTCCTTAAAAGATTTTTTGTCTGCGACCCAACAAATTTTAAAAACGTGTCCACTTTTGAGTTTACATTATTAAGTAATGATGAAGCAGTCACTATTTATTTTCATTTCGATAATAATGGGTGTTTCTGCTGTGCTAGGACAAAAAATCTCTACGCAAACCCCTGAGCTTCCCTTTGGCATCACGCCTCCTGAGCGGAGTCGATCCATCTACTGGGAAGGCTGGAAAAAAGTAGAAATCCCTTTCCAGTTTATTAATGGACTGATGATTGTAGAGGTCGAATTGAACGAGGCGATTCCGCTTCGATTCATTTTCGATACGGGCGCAGAGCATACCATTTTGAGTAAGATAGACATAGCAAGTTTATTGGGTATGCGCTATGCGCGTAAGTTCACGATCATGGGTGCGGATATGAAGACCGAATTGACCGCTTTTTTAGTGCGTGATGTGAATGTGAAAGTGGGACGCTTGTTTTCTCCCAGAGAGGCAATTCTGGTCTTAGATGAAGATTATTTTAGGTTTGAAGAACTAGTGGGGATGGAAGTACACGGCATATTGGGTGCTAGTTTCTTTCGACAGTTTGTCATCAATATTGATTATAAGGACAAAATCATCACTTTCATCAAACCACGCCATTTCAACATCAAAAAGCGCAAGTATCAAGACTTAGATATTGAAGTCTATCGAAACAAACCTTACCTCTACGCCGACATGAATATGGCAGGTGATAGCACGAGGCAAGTTAAGCTACTATTAGATACGGGTGCCAGTCTTCCTTTGCTCATTTATACCGATACCGATACGACCCTCACCATTCCACCCAATTCTATTCCTGGCAATGTGGGCAGAGGCTTGGGTGGCTATTTATCTGGTTATCAAGGTCGTATACAGTCACTTGAATTTTCTGACTTTCAATTGGGTAATGTAGTCACCAGCTTCCAAAAGTCGGATAGTATTCATCAGTTTATTGCACTAAATGATCGCAATGGCATTTTGGGCAATCAAATCCTGAAACGCTTTGAACTGGTCATCGACTACTGGGACGAAAAGGTGTATTTGCGCCCCAATAAGTCCTATAACGATAAATTCAAATTTGATCGCAGCGGTTTGGTAATATTAGCTTCGGGTCAAGACCTCGATAAGTTTACCGTTCAGAAAGTGATAGAAAATTCTCCTGCGGCAAGAGCAGGCGTCCAAAAAGGTGATGTGATCGTAAGTCTGAATAGCTTACCCGTCAAGACGTTTACCATGGAAAATATCAGCACCGTTCTGCAAAAAAGAGTCGGGAAAAAAATACGTCTCGTCGTCAAGCGGGACGGTAAGCGGAAACGCTTTGTTTTCTTTCTGGAGGATTTGATATAGGCTGTACGAAGTCTCAGTTTTGTTAACATTTTACTTGAAAACAGCCTGAGTCAATGCAAGGAATTTGCGCAACAAGTATGCTCAGTAATTCCCAATAAACAGCTTAAACAGACAAACAAATCTAGCTACTTACGCATCCAACCACAACTTAAAATCATTCACCCGCTCTCGACTTACAATGATCTCCTCTGTTGTCGGAGGTATCAGCTCCAATTTCAACCTACTATTGGAATAACTAACGACTTTCTCGATGCTATCAATGGAGATGAAATACTTACGATTGATGCGAAAAAATTGCTTTGGATTGAGTATTTGTTGCAGTTGCTCCAAGGTATAGTCTACGGCATATTTTTTGTTGTTTTGATGCTTAAACCATACGATTTTGCTTTCGTGATAGAAGTAGCTGATGTCCTTTGTTTTTATGGAAATGAGTTGGCTGGCTGACTTGACCAAAAAGCGTTTTTTGTAATCGCTTTGCAAGGACTGCAAGGCTGCTTTTATGCTTTGTAATTGCTGGTCAGGTTGTGCTTTGAAGCTACTTTTAAGCTGCTCATATTTGGTCATCGCTTTTTCGATCTCTTCAAAGTCGTAGGGCTTTAGTATATAATCAATCCCATTGGATTTGAAAGCTTTTAGGGTGTATTCCTGATAGGCAGTAGCGAAAATGATTGGACAAGCAATCGCGACTTGCTCCAAAATTTCAAAGCTCGAACCATCTGCCAATTGAATATCAAAGAAAGCTAAATCTATTGGTGTTTGTTGCTCGAACCACTGTACCGCTGCTTTCACAGAAGCTAGTTTAGTTACAATTTGTATGGACGGATCGTAGCGTTGGAGCAGTAGTTCTAAATGCTCCAACGCCAGTTGCTCATCTTCTACGATTACTATTTTCATTTGCTTAGTAGTCATTCAAGTTAATGATGTCGAGTGGAATTTGAGGGAGTTTTGGATTTAAGCAAGGCAAAAAACGTAAGCATAGCCATAGTTACGATGAGGCTTTTTAACACAGCAGAAATTCAAAAATCGCCAAATTACCCGACAGGATTAGCTTGAATGACTACTTAGTATTCTCCTTTGAAATGGTTTTATCTAATACCTGACCTTAGACTACTGGACATTTTAGATTACAGAAGAAAAGAGAAGCAGATTACATAACTACACTAGCCGCTTTTCTTAGTGTCTCTAAGTGTACTTAGTGTTTCAATTTGTGTTTTGTCCAGTAGTATAACCCAACCTCAAACAACAGCTTGCGCTACCGAAAGCTCTTTCAAACGCAAAACGGGTAGTACTACTTGAAAACAACCGTCTTGCTCTGTTACCACTACCTCCTGATCGCTCAGGTACTTATAGCGCTTGCGAATATTCTCTAATCCAATGCCCATGGAAGTTTGTTCGTTGCTTTTTCGCTGTATATTGTTGACAACCTGAATGCCGTCTGCTGCCATGAATAAGCGGATACGAAGGGGCTGATCTACCTGTACGCTATTGTGTTTCACTGCATTTTCGAGTAGCATTTGTAAGCTCAATGGTAATACTTGGATGTCCTCACTTCGCGGCAGCTCATTTTCGATGATTAAGCCTTCTGCGAATCGCATTTGAATCAAAAAAATATAGGCATCTAGGGCTTCCAATTCCGTTGACAGCGATACGACTTCCTTGTCTTTTGCTTGTAGCACATAGCGATAAACCACTGAAAGTTGCTTGATGAATTTAGCTGCCACATCCTGATCTTTATAGACCAAAGTAGAAAGTACATTGAGGCTATTGAACAAAAAATGAGGATTCACTTGATTTTGTAGGCTTTCGTACTGTGCTGCTGTTTGAGCTTCTTTCAATTGCGCTGCTCTTATTTCTGATTGTCGCCAATTGAGCAGAAAACCTCTAGCCGCCAGAAAAAAGGAAATTAAATAGGTGATGATGAACAGCCAAAAATAAAAATTCCATTCCATGCCTTTGAAGGTATCAATAGGATTGCTGCCATACCACAAAAAGCAGACGATGCTGATGGCTACAAATGCGGCAATTGGCGTGTAGATGGTAGTCAGCAAAATAGTCAGGATTAATTTTTTGATCGGATAATCAATCCAAGAAATATTGATACCCGTGAAAATATAGCCATTGCCAATACTGACGAATATGAACAGCAACAAATTCATGGAAAAGCTAAACCATGGATGATTTGAACCAGTCGTAAAGATGAGGATGATTCCAAACACCACTCCCATGAGGACAGCGCGCACTAATTCTCCTAAAGTCGGTCGGAATGGTTTAAATAATGCCATCGTGGTTGGTATTTGTACTATGCTTTTTATTTTGTTGGTCTTTTTTCTGTGTAAGAATAAGTCTATCTACTTAACGATTCTATTCCAAAGAAAAGACTTGGTAAGTTTTCAAAACTTGCCAAGTCTAAGAGCATGTTTAAATTTTATCGTCCCGATAGCCAATATTTTACGAACTTGGCTTTGAAAAAATTTATTCACGTATCTCGATATGCTTACAAATTTTTTCTTTGCTAAAACCGCAAACTATTGACAATCACTTAAATAAATTTTTAAACATACTCTAAATCTATAGTTTTTGGACACAAAAAATAGCAATTATCTCTTCGCTTACTTAGTCAAATGATTAATCAAAGACTGATTCTGTTCTTTTCCCCAAGTGGGATGTAAGTTAGACGCTGCTTGGAAACTTTCAAATTTTTGGGCTGCCAATTCAAACTGTGGTATAGCTTTTTCCTTACCGCCACCCATGAAAGAAGGCATATTGAGCCACTGCTGTCCTTGCAAATAGTAAGCTCTAGGATTATTAGCGTCAATGGCTTTTGCTTTCGCCAATGCTTCGTCCACGCTTCCAGCAAATCTTGGACCATTCATCATCGGACTGCGCATAATTCTGGCTTGATAGATGTAGGCTTCCAAAACGTATAGTTCCGAATTTTCCCCAGCTATTTTTTTGGCGGCTGCTAGGGTCTCGGTAGCCACTTTCACATGCTGGTCGCAATCTTTGTTGTTTCCTGATTCCAAAGCTTGCCATGCTAGCATGATATTGCTGTAAACGAGGTAGTATTTGGGTAACCATTCTTGGTCTGCTACCTGAGCAATGCGTCCAAAGGTATTCGCAACGGCAGTCGCATCCTCTGGCGAATCCACTCGATTCAACTGAGCGATGGCTTGTTCCATAGTCTTTGTGTAATTATCGTTTTGTGCAAGGGTGATATTGGTCAACAACAAAGCGAATGCAAATGCAATAATTCTGGTCATGATATTAATGTTTTGTATTTTGTTAATCGAATTTGATCGCAAGTTGAAGGAATTTCTAGCGCATGGAAAGCAAAATGGAATGAGTTGTTGAATTTTGGGGCTGAATCGTAGCTACTCGTGCTAATTCGTATATTTTTTAGCACATTGCTCAAAAAAGTAGAAATAAATGCCTCCCGCAGCATACGCCAACACATCATAAAAGTCCCTGACAAAACGATCGGATAGCAGTGGAAAAAGATATTCGGAAATGAACGCTAGAAAAATAACCACACCTACTATTTCGTACCAAGTGAGCTTAAAATTGGAAGACCGCCAAAGTATGACACGCTCAAATTGTATGGCGGCTAAACCCAAGACAGCACAGGCAAAAGGGTCGAAATAGGAGTCAATGAAGGGCAAGGGAATATGTAGCACCTTTTGTAGGAACTGGTGCAAGAGGAAAAGCAAAAAAATGAGCCAAACGGAATAGGAAAATTTAGCCAGCCAACGCAAATGCAATCATTAATCCGATGAATAAAAAAGGGGATAAAATCAGCAAGAGGATAAAGCCAATAATGCGTACAATAATCTTTCCGATCATCACAATAATATGATCTTCGGGTTTGATTTCTGCAAAGAGATTGAATTTTTTGTACACCTTTTGAAGCGTATTCAAAAAAGGGTTTTCCAACGCTTGTGCTTCTTCTGGTGTATTTGTTTCTTGTTTGTCCATATTCAAATAAATGTAGGTAGGGATGACAAATTTAGGTAAGGGTGCATCTCAAAATGTCGTTTTGTTGATTAAAGGGCGAATTTTCGTTTGTATTTCATGCAGTCGCATCCGAAAATCCTCCTTTGTAGATTTTCGGATGCTCCAAGGGTTTTTTAAGGGCAAGAAGCGTTAAAACCTTAACGCTTCTTGCCCTTAAAATCCCCCTAGCAGAAAGTTTTTCACCTTTGAAAA
>JBCDKV010000163.1:0-9041 GCA_038746215.1 Bacteroidota bacterium
AAAGCAGTTGGCGCAGAAGTTATCGTTTGTCCAACGAATGTGGAAGCGGACGATCCACGCTCTTACTACTCGGTGGCGGAGCGATTGAGTAAAGAGATTCCTAATTCTTTTTGGTGCAATCAGTACGACAATCTTTCCAATCGACAAGCGCATTACGAATCGACTGGACCTGAAATCTGGGAACAGACCAATGGAAAAATCACGCATTTGGTCGTTGGTGTAGGTACAGGTGGTACGATTTCTGGAACGGCTCGCTATTTGAAAGAGCAAAACCCAAACATAAAAATTTGGGGTATAGACACCTATGGTTCTGTCTTCAAAAAGTATCATGAAACGGGCGAATTTGACGAAAAAGAAATTTATCCCTACATCACAGAAGGGATAGGCGAAGACATCCTGCCTAAAAATGTGGATTTCAGCTTGATTGATCACTTCGAGAAGGTAACGGACAAGGATGGTGCGATCATGACGCGTCGATTGGCACGAGAAGAAGGGATTTTAGTAGGCTACTCCTGTGGTTCTGCCATGCAAGGTGCTTTGCAATTGAAAGACAATTTCACCAAAGAAGATGTGGTAGTCGTCATTTTCCACGATCATGGAAGTCGCTATGTCGGCAAAATATTCAACGACGACTGGATGCGGGAACGTGGTTTTTTGGAAGACGAATTGAAGGTGAAAGATGTGATTGCGATGAAAAAAGACAAATCTTTTCTTTCGGTACAACAGGGCGAAAGCGTACGAAAGGTTTTTGACTTAATGCGCGAAAATGAGATTTCACAGATGCCCGTCATGGACAATGGTTCTATCGTCGGAGCAGTCACGGATAGCAGCGTACTCTCCTTTATCCTAGAGAATCCAATGCAACATCCAGAAAAAGCGGTGCAAAGTATTATGAGTGATCCGTTTCCATTGGTAGAAGCCGATCTCTCCTTCCGCCAATTGGGTAAGTTTTTTGATCGAAAAATTCCTGCCGTCATTGCCAAGGATCGTGCGGGTGCTTTTCATATTCTGACGCAGTACGATGTGATACAGGCGATATGAAATTTACGCTATTCAGAGCAAGTCGTAGGCATGATAGCGGTCATTTTCAAAATGACTGTTATCTAATGCGAATAACGGGTAAGATACTCCATTTTGTGGCAGTGATAGTTTTACTAAACTTTTAAGACTTAGTAAAGTGTTCGAGATCGCGCAACAAGTATGCCCAAAGGTTTTTTATGGATGGAAACACAAATTTCAAGAAAAATGAGATTTATACAGTCGTTATTCGCATGATTAAATGTTCACTAGTAAAACGAGATTTATTTTATTAATTTCCATAGATTAAGCAACTTATATCTTGGATAATCCGCTTAAAGTATATAAATTAACCTACTTTGAGCGGATTATTGATCTGATAATCCGCTCTATCTAAGATATTATTAGATAAACTGACAAGTTTATCCACTTGTTTGAAATCATTCCTGTACAAAAGAGATACTCAAAACCAAGTCTGAAAAAGCTTTTGAGATTGCGCAACAAGTATGCCAAAAGGTTTTTTATGGACGGAAACACAAGTTCTCAGTTATTTTTCCTGAGAAAAATAACTGAGAACTTGTGTTTCCGTCCGAAGAGACTTACCAAGCATACTTGTTGCGCGATTTTCTGGCATTGACTCAGGCTATTTTTGAGTAAAATGTTAAGAAAACAGGACTTCATACACGCCTAATTTTTATTTCACAGAATCAGCAATTTGAGGACTAAAATGTCCTCTACTTTTGCGATCTAAATAAACATTTCTGTAAACTTGTCTTTTCTTTAGCGCGATCTCAATCATATGCACAAAACAATCATCGGTAGGCAGCAGCAAATTACGGAACTTGAAGAAGCACTTCATACGCCTAAGCCAGAAATGTTGGCAGTGGTTGGTCGCAGAAGGGTTGGGAAGACTTATTTGGTGAGGCAGGTGTACCATGAGCGGATAGATTTTGAATTGACTGGATTGCAACATGCTAACAAGCAAGAACAGCTCCAAAATTTTGTTTTTACACTAGGCAAATATTTTCCTCATTTTGAGTTACCCGACTTTCCAAAATCGTGGTTAGAAGCCTTCCATTTCTTAGGACTAGCTTTAGAAAGTCTGAATAAATCAGAAAAACTGATCGTCTTTCTGGATGAATTACCTTGGCTGGGTACAAAGAAGTCTGGATTCATTACGGGGCTTGGTTATTTCTGGAATACTTGGGCTTCTAAGCAACACATTGTGGTTATTATTTGTGGCTCGGCAGCCTCTTGGATGATTGATAAAATTATCAATGATCGAGGCGGATTACACAATCGGGTAACCCGTATCTTACGACTTTATCCTTTCACCTTAGCAGAGACGGAAGCTTACTGTAAATCACGTAACATCAAATTGAATCGCTTTCACATTCTGCAAATATACATGACCATGGGAGGTATTCCCATGTATTTGGATCTATTGAAGCAAGGACAATCCGCTATTCAGAATATACAGAATATATGTTTTGCGCCGACTGGCTATTTAAGAAACGAATTTGATCGGCTTTACGCTTCTCTATTCGATAACTACCAATACCACATTGCAATCATCAGAGCTTTGGCTACCAAATGGCGTGGACTGACTCGCTCGGAAATCATTGCGGCTACAGCGTTTAAGAATGGTGGTATGCTTTCCAAACTACTAGAAGAGCTAGATACTTCTGGCTTTATCACCATTTATAATGGCTACGGCAAGAAAACAAAAGCATCTTTATACCGGCTGACAGATGCCTACTCTTTATTCTACCTCACTTACATAGAACCACTTGGAAAAAGTAGCTTTGCGGAATTCACACAATTGAGTGATTTACCAAAGTGGAAAATTTGGAGTGGTTATGCTTTTGAAAACATTTGTTTGACGCACATTTCACAAGTCAAAAAAGGACTGGGTATAACAGGAATTAGTTCTGCTATTTCCACTTTTATTGCTCGTCCCAAAGATGGACTGTCAGGTACTCAGATTGACTTACTGATTGATCGGAGTGATCAGAGTATCAATATCTGTGAAATCAAATTCAGTACAACGGATTATGAAGTAAGCAAAAAGGACGTAGAAAGTCTGGATAACAAAAAGCGAGTATTTCAATATCATACCAAAACCAAAAAGCAGTTGTTCATAACACTCATTACCACTCACGGAGTGATCCAAAATGCAAATCGCATCAACTATATTGATCAGGTAATTACGCTAGATGATCTTTTTGATGCCAACACTTAGTAGTCTTTCAAGCTAATCCTGTCGGGTAATTTGGTGATTCTTGAATTTGGCATCCCATCCGCTAGCGGGTCACTACGTTGAAAAGATACTCAATCTTTTCTGCTTTGCACCACTTCGTGAATGTTAAAAAGCCTCATCGTAGCTACGGCTATGCTTACGTTTTTTGCCTTGCTCAAATCCAAAACTCCCTCAAATTCCACTCAACATTATTAACTTGAATGACTACTTAGGAATGAGAGAAAATACTATACCTACTACCATCATCTTCGATCTCGGCGGCGTCCTTATCGACTGGAATCCACGATATTTATATCGAAAAATATTTGAGCAAGCATCAGATATGGAAGATTTCTTGGCCAATATTTGTACCTCGGATTGGAATGAAACACAAGATGCGGGGCGCAGTCTAGCAGATGGCACTAACCTACTGCTGGAGCAGTACCCAGCGTGGGAAAACGAGATTCGAGCATTCTACGATCGTTGGGAAGAAATGCTGGGCGGTGTGGTGGCAGGAACATTGTCTATTTTTCGCCGTTTGAAAGCAAAGGAAAAATATCGTTTTTATGCGTTGACCAATTGGTCAGCAGAAACCTATCCCATTGCACTGGACCGCTACGATTTTTTGCAGTGGTTTGAAGGCACTTTGGTATCTGGACAAGAAAAAATGCGCAAACCCAATCCGCTGTTTTATCAACGCTTGCTAAATCGGTTTCAAATTGACCCCAGCCAATCTGTTTTTATCGACGATAATTTACGCAATGTGAAAGCTGCCCGCGAGCAAGGGATTCCGAGTATTCATTTTCAGTCGCCCGAGCAGTTAGAAAAAGCCTTAGTAGCAATGGGTATTGATTTATAAGTAGGTATGTGCGAAGTTTTAAGTAATCCTCAAAATAAGCCTTGGCAAATTCCTTAAGATCGCGCAACAAGTATGCCTGAAGATTTTTTATGGACGGAAACACAAATTTTTCAGGAAAAATTTGTGTTTCCGTCCGAAGAGACTTACTGAGCATGCCTATTGCACGATTCCTTTGCGTTGACTAAGATTGGTTTCAATTAAAGAGATAAACAAGTAAATTCGTATACCCAAATACATCCCGTTTGCAGTATAATCCATCAACTTCTCTAACAATAGCTCATGCCTAAACTCTCCATCATAACGGTTAACTATAATCAAGCAGCGGTTACCGCAGAGTTACTACAATCTATTCAGAATCAGAGCTTTCAAGACCTTGAAGTCATTGTAGTAGACAATGCTTCTAAAGAAAATCCCTTTCCATACTTGAAGAACATTTATCCTGATTTAATTGCGGTGAAGAGTGATAAAAATGTAGGCTTCGCAGGCGGAAATAATCTAGGTATCGCAGCTAGTTCGGGCGATTATCTATTTTTCATCAACAATGATGCAGAAATCGTGGAAGGGACGCTTGATAGCCTGATAGATGCGCTCGAAGAGCATCCGCACATTGGTATCATTAGTCCAAAACTGTGCTACTACACGCCTGAACGTCCTCAACGTTTGATACAATACGTCGGCACAACGCCCATTCATCCTCTAACAGGTCGCAACAAAACCATCGGACAAATGGAGACCGATCGTGGACAGTATGATACGATGGAACACCCAACGCCTTACGCACACGGTGCAGCGATGATGTTACCCAAAACCGTGGTGGATAGGGTAGGGGGGATGCCAGAAGAATTTTTTCTCTATTACGAAGAACTGGACTGGTGCGAACAAATCCGTCGGGCGGGCTATGCCATTTACGTGCATCCTTATGCTTTGGTCTATCACAAAGAATCGGTTAGTGTAGGGCAAATGAGTTTACTGAAAACCTACTACATCAATCGGAATCGCATCTTCTTTATGAAGCGCAACCGAACGACGGGCCAATTCCTTTTATTTTCATCCTACATTTTTCTTGTGATGCTCCCTTTTCACAGCCTGAAATTTTTGCTGCAAGGTAAAGTACAAAATGCCAAAACGCTTTGGAAGGCGGTGTTTTGGAATTATTTTTAAGGTATTTGAGGTGTATATGTTTCTGAGTTTACGGGGTATTTCTGATTTTAGGCTTTTTCAGCGAGAATTACGAACGATTGCCAAGTCGGTCTAGAGTAATTGCTCATTCAATCTTTAGCTCTAAACAGATTTACCACTGACACATTACTCAACTCAGAATCTGATCACCAATCGCACAATCCAAGCACTTCGGTTCACTACAATAGACATTTTTCAACTGCAAAAGGGCTTGTGTATCGTAAGCAGATTCGGGGGTGATACCCAGCCGTTCCCAAGATGAAATAATATTGTTTTTTTCGGGTGGCAATTGATCTAAAAACAGCAAGGCTTTTTCCCTTTGCACTTTGAGGTCGCGCACCGTTCCGTAGTGAAATAAGAAGGGAACAATCGTATTGATGATAATGAGGCGAATCGTACTCTTACCCAAGGATTTTTTTCTTTTCGTAGAACTTTTGTCGAATACATAATGCGTATGCCAATAATCAGACAAGGCTACCTTAAATAAAGCCTCTACCTCTGTCAACTGTTGAGCCTCTAATATGCTACTGAATAGATGATCGGATTGGTGCAGCAAACGTGCAAATTGTGCTATGCGGATGCTTGGAAAATTGGCTGGTCGCAAGCGCATGAACTTCCACGATACCGCAGAAATCGGTTGCAAGCGATGTTTGTGTCGCAAAAAAGTGTACTCCTTTTTTAGTTGATTGGGATAGGTTTCCTCAAAATCCTTTTCGAGTAAGCCTGCTTGTCCGAACAACAATGCTTCCAACTGGAAAAGCTGACTTTTGTGCTTATTCAAAATTTTTAGTGGCAAGGATTTAGCGAGGTTTTCAAAAGGTTCTGCATTGACTTTTAATCCAAAATTCTTAGCCAAAAACCAATAAAACGTCTCTTCCCAATCGTTCTGATTTTTGGACAGTTCCAGCGCTACCAATTTAGTTTTCTGTTCCAAACGTTCCACCAACATCCGATCCAACCACATACGTTTAGTCAGTTCATTGGCGGTGTAGAAGTGATGTTCGCAAGGAATCCAATATTCGTTACGCTGTAATTTTTGATAATTATTGGCAATTTTGAGCGGAATACGCCGCCGTAACTCCAAGCAAGGAATACGCGCTTGGTCTGCATTCAAAATGGGTTGATCCTCTTCTAAGACAACGTGCAAGATCACATTGTCATAAGCCCGATCTCGATTGTGGCGATGCCGCATCCAGTCCGAAGCCAGCACGTGCATTTCCACATTACCTGCCCAGATGGTTGTTCCAATCCTAATCTTCGCATTGAAAAAGTCGGGACCAGCGTGTTTGTTATGTGTACCGAAATCTAAAATCTCAATAGCTTCACCTTCTGTGCTTTGCAAATCAAGCAAATCGAATCGCTTGGTGCGCCAAACGTAGTGTAGTAAATCTTCTTTAATGGTCATAGCTGTACGCCAATTTGTGAGTAGGATTTTTGCTTTTCTAAGAGCATATTTCTTTCGCGCTCCTAAAGGTAAGATTTTTGCAGTAGTTTTTTGGAATATTGATCTATGTAATAATAGCAATTGACACGTTTATCTGAATTATAAAAGTAGTCGAAATTTGTGCTTCCGTACATAAAAAACCCTTTGAGCATACTTGCTGCACGATCTCAGGAAGCTTTCCTGAGACTTATTTCGAGTGTTGTTAAAGACTTCGTACACACCTAATTGAGCATCGTTTATTTCCCGTACCGTACTTGATGATAGACCCGATACATTCGGTCGATGCGCTCCTTATATTTAGGTTGACTGATGAGGTTTTTATCTTCTTGCTCCGTTAGATTATTCGATAGATCAAAGAGTGCAATCGCCTCGTTTGCTTCGTCTTTTTTGATCTGTATAATCAGTTTCCATTGCCCTTCTCGATAGGCCACTTTTCTGGTTGTCCCACTTTGTAGTAATAGCGTTTTTCTTGGAGCAGCATTATCCTTTTGGAGCAAAATTGGTAGAAAATTATGAGAATCAATGCCTTGTTCAGCAGATAAGGATTGATTTGTCAAGGCAGCAAGGGTCGCTAGAATATCGGTGCTAGAAAGTAACGCATTGGAAGTTGTTTTTCCCTTAATTTCATTTGGCCAAGTGGCGATAAAAGGAACTCGATGCCCACCTTCGTAAATTTGATTCTTGCTCCCTCGATAAATATCACTAGAGCGATGTCCTGCTTTTGCAGTGGCAGCAACATTCAATCCTCCATTGTCTGAAGTGAAAATAAATAAGGTATTTTCGTACACGCCCTTTGCTTTCAGCGCATCCACTAACATCCCTATCTGCGTATCCAATTCTTTGACCATATCCAAGTGATGGGTAGGCGTACTGCCATTTATTTTTTCACCATCCAATTCGCTAGGCGGCGTATGCGGTTTATGGACCGCTTGCGAACAATAATACATGAAAAATGGACGAGCTTTCTCGGCTTTTGCTATGAACTCCGTCGCTTTTTTTGCTAATAATGGCCCCATTTCAAAAGGATTCCAATGCGAATCTCCCAAACCTTCATCTTTGTTCAGTTTGAAGTTTAAATAATCTACTTTTGCTTGCGTAATTTCAATGATTTCTGAATCTTCCTGCAAAGGCATCCACTGCTCATTTTCATAGACTGCATATGGAACATCCTGTATGCCTGCTGGGTACATTAAGCTGTACTCGAAGCCCTGTTGCTTTGGGCCATTATCTGCAATGTGGGTCACATCCACCTCCAATTGCGTTCGGTTACGTGGTCCTCGATAAATTGCTGTATTGCTTCCTTTTCTATGCCAGTCGCTCCCCATATGCCACTTCCCAAAAAATGCAGTTTGATAGCCTGCTTGCTTCATCAACTTCCCCAAAGTCATATCGGTCTCTTTAATCGGCGTCTGTTGATATGAACCCCAAACGCCCCAAGGTGCATAACTATGATAGGTATTGTTGCCCGTCATGATGCTGTACCGAGAAGGTGCACAAAGCGCAGTAGGAGAATGCGCGTCAGTAAAGGACATGCCTTCTGCCATCAATTGATCCAGATTGGGTGTTTCCACAATAATTTTATCGCTGTGCATGCTTCGGTAAGCGGCAAGATCGCCTAGACCAATATCATCGGCGAGTACGACGACCACATTGGGCAAGTTATCAGATTGTATTTGTCCAAAGCTAAGGAAAGAGCACAAGAGGAATAGCAAGCAAAAATTTCTAGTCATCGGATTAAGTTGAATAGGTTTTATTCGCAAAAAATAAATTGAAGTATGATTGTGACGATCAGTTGGTTAAAGAACCCCCAGTCATTAGTTCTTACTAGTAGACATTTAGATTAGAGCAGTCAGATCGCTTCGCTGTCAGAAAAGCTCAACCCAGTATAAAGCATTAGTTAAAAATTCGTACACCTCTAAATACCAATTAGGGGTGTACGAGTTTTGGTGATGCCTGAGAAAAATTTTAGTAAAGCACTTGAGATCGCGCAACAAGTATGCTTAAAGGGTTTTTATGGACGGAAACACAAATTTTTCTAAAAAAATTTGTGTTTCCGTCCGAAGAGACTTATTGAGCATACTTGTTGCGTGAATTCCTTGCATTGACTCAGGCTGTTTCCGAGTACGATGTTAAAAAACAGGACTTCGCAAACCCCTAAATACCAATCTTTGGCGACGAACCATGGCTACTCTTCTAAGATTGAAATTTGAACCCACTGGATCGGTAAGCCCTTAGGATTGCCGAGCCTACTGTTACTAGCTGCTCGGCAATCCTTGGGGCTTACCGATCAGTAGGCGTTTACA
>JBCDKV010000164.1:0-8918 GCA_038746215.1 Bacteroidota bacterium
ACGATGCGATTTACGTACATTTGGTAAGGTGAGGGAATTTGTAGAAAATAAGCTACCCTGATTTTAGGAAGCTCTTTTTCCTTTATTCTACGTTAAAAAGCCTCGCCGTAGCTATGGCTATGCCTACATTTTTTGCCTTGACTAAAGAAAAAATAGCTTCCTAAAATCAGGGTAGCTTATTTTCTACAAATTCCCTCACCTTACCAAATGTACGTAAATCGCATCGTTTGGGTTGGATTTGTTCGACAAATTCGTACAAAAAGACGATTTGTGGGATTTTTCCTTTAACAAAGGAGCTAACTTTCTCTTTAATGATGCGTTATATGAAAAAATAAGCGAGACTAAATGACGTGCATTTCTGAAATTTGTCCTTTATACTCATCATCAAAACAAGGGAAAAGTAGTGTAGCGAATCCATCACATGAACTGAACATCTACACTAGTGTAAATCAACTGCCTTTTGCTTGGGAAAGATTGAGTCAGCAGACCTCCATTTTCCTACAAAAAGATTATCTGCAAGCACTGGAACGAGCTGCCCCTGCCTCCTACCAATTCTTTTATTTGGTTTTTCATTACGAAAATAAAGTAATTGGAATTGCTTTGGCGCATTATTTTCCGTTTGCTGGTGCAAAAGGGATTCGTGTGGACGATAGCAAAGCCATTTGGCGACAGCAAGTACAACGCATCCTGCTTAAACAGTTGAATTGGAATTTTTTAGTGATCGGCAATAGTACGCTAACGGGAGAACAAGGCGTGTACTTTTCATCAGCTATATCGCCGCAGGCCCAACTTGATTTGTTGTTTAGTGCAGGCGAGCAAATCCAACGAGACTATCAACTTTCGGTGGACGTAACGGTGAGTAAAGATTGGTACGTGGATAGTGCGTATGACTGCCAAACATCCGTCCGTAGTGGCTTCCACAAATGTGTCATTCAACCGAATATGATACTCCCCATTCAGCCCAATTGGTACAATTTTGAGCAGTATTTGTCGGACATGCGCTCCAAGTATCGCGTCAGAATTAAGCGCGCCTTTAAAAAACGGAAAGGCATTGAGCAACGCTGTCTAGGATTAGAGGAGATCAAACAACAAGAAGCTACTATTTATCGACTGTATGGCAACATCGCGACGGCAGCAGATTTGAACGTAGCGGAACTACCAGCGCATTATTTTTATAGTCTAAAAGAACAACTCGGTGAAAAATTTCAGGTGTTGGGCTATTTTGATCGAGGTCAGTTGATTGGATTCTGCACAACTCTTCAGGATCATCAAATACTGGAAGCCCATTTTTTGGGACTAGAGGAAAGTTACAATAGCTCGCATCAACTTTATTTGAATATGCTACTTGACATAGTACAGCTTGGCATAGCACAAGGCTCATCTGAGATCACTTTTTCTCGTACTGCTATGGAAATTAAAAGCTCTATCGGTGCAGTACCTCACGATATGTTTGGCTACATCAAGCATCATAATCCGCTTGTTCATCACTTCGTCCCCGCTTTGTTCCGTTTTTTTGAATCAGAAATGAAATGGATACAGCGGCGTCCTTTTAAAGATAGTGCGATGGAAAATAGCCAGATGAATTAGAATAGTAGCTCTTAAAAAACAATTTAAACAGCTCAACAGGTATATTTTCAGTTGCCTTTCCTTCGCCTTGCATACACTGGAAAAGAAGCAGTGGTATACAACGCATAATCTTGCTCGCTAATAAGTGGAAAGCGATAGGTCTGTAGGAAACTAAGTAGAAAATGTTCTAGTTCACCAATATCTATATTTCGAGAATTGGGTCGGAGGTGATAAGCCAAATGCGCTATTTTGCCGTCTGCTCGCCAAAAAACATGCAGCCACATACGTACACCTTTAAGGTCGTAGTCTTTGCGCTCTGCGTGCAATTCCATTTCTCGAAACATGCTGGAAAGCTTGGTGTAAGCTAGTTTCAAATCTTTTCCACACACATCCACCAATGAATATTCGTGCGCTTGAATCAGTGCTTCGTAAGCTTCTTGAAAATCTCCAATTTGAAATACTTGTGGTAAAGTATTGGAGTTGCTCATGGTTGCTGAAGACACAGCAGACGTAGATAAAATGTATGGAAGCAGCAGGAAGGAAATTTTATACACGATTGTTTTTGTTTCTATTTCTAATGCCAATAATATGTTTTTTTAACGTAAAAAGCAATCATTCACCGACGTTCGTCTAAAAAATTTGACTATGAAATGCTTATATCCCTATATTTGGGGAGTAAAATTCTAAATATCATACACGAATGATTCGTAATGTAACATCTGTTTATACTGCAAACGGGGTAAAAAAGCGCTTTCATTTTTGAAAAAAGATAAGTTTTGTTCACCTCATTTACCTCTAAACTTTGGGTAAGCTTTCGCTGAGGAGGAGGTCGACAACTCCTCAGCGAATCGAGGTTTTTTAAGGACAAAGAAGCGATTCTCGCTTCTTTGTCCTTAAAAAACCTCGATCAAATTTGGCAGGCTCGATGTCGCCAAATTTGAAAGTACACCTAGTAATTTGTATTTAGAAATGTCGATGGAACAAAATGCACTTTTTTATCACAAACGGAGTATATATCTACTCCATAAAACCGAACGAATGCCTTATTCGTTAGATTAGTATCAAAATTTATAATATGGTAATCGACCTTCTTTTTCTAGCATTTGCAGGTTGGGGATTTTATCTTGGTTTTAATAATGGCATTATTAAGACGGTATTTAATGTTCTATCTTTTTCATTGGGCATATTGGCAGCCATAAAATTTGCACCGCCCATGACGAAATTTTTAGAAAGCCTATTCAATTATGACAACCCCTTGATGTTTTTGGTGGGGGCAATTTTATCCTTCATATTGATTATGCTCGCCCTACGATCTATTGCCAATATCTTGGAGAAATCCCTCGAAGCAGCTAACATTAACATCATCAACAAGGCAATTGGTGGCGGTGTGCTAGCTGGTTTGATGATTCTTTTGTACAGCGTATTATTGGACTTAGCAGTTGACTCCAGAACGGTCGATGATTACACCCTCAACGAGTCTCGCTTATATCCTATATTGGAGCAATATCCTTCCCAAGTATGGAAACTGAAAGACGCTCTACAGCCTACTTTCGAGGAGTTTTGGGATCATTCGGTTGACTTCTTGGATGAAGTGAAAGATTTGGGAACAGAAACTATGGAAAGAACCGAGTCAGCTCCCAGAATTAGAGACGTGGATTAGTGATTATTTCAAGCTATGCTATGCATCACTGAAGTTTACGAAGGCTCGGCACTCGAAGCCGTAAAAGTGCTTTTGCGGCAATACGCGAAAGCTCGTGGCTTCGACGCAGCCCTAAAAAATTTTGATCGAGAATTAGCTCAACTACCTGGTAAATACGCTGCGCCAACGGGTGCTTTGCTACTAGCCACTTACGACGGAGTAGCAGCAGCTTGTGTCGCTTTACAAGCCTTAAAAGATGGTGTTTGCGAAATGAAACGACTATATGTCCTCCCTAATTTCCGACGAAAAGGCATTGCAAAAGCACTCTCCATTCAACTGCTACAAATTGCAAAAGATATTGGCTACACCACTATGAAATTAGATACGCACCCCAATATGCTCGCCGCACATCACCTATACAAAAGTCTAGGCTTCAAAGCCACCGCTCGCTACAATGAGAATCCTATCGAAGGTATTCTCTTTTTTGAAAGAATACTTTAGCTAAATACTCTGTACAATCATGCCGAGCAATGAGGCTTCACATAGCGCCATTCATTAATGGCAAAAAAATTTGCAGGTTTGTCTGAACAACAAAAGTAGTTGACACTTTAGTCGTCAAATTGCTAATTTTTATTTAGGCGTGTACGAAGTTTTGAGCAACACTCGGAACAAGTCTTAGTAAAACTCCTAAGACAGTGCAACAAGTATGCCCAAAGGGTTTTATGGACGGAAACACAAATTTCAACTTATTTTTTGGAGAAAAATAAGTTGAAATTTGTGTTTCCGTCCGAAGAAAATCACTGAGCATACTTGTTGCTCAATTTTCTTGCACTAGCTCAGGCTGTTTCCCAGTAAAATGTTAACAAAATTGAGACTTCGTACAGCCCTGATTTTTATTTCATAAAGATTAGCAATTTGGGTGGCCCTTCAAGTGAGCGGATAAACTTGTCAAAAAATTAATCCAAAATGATTCTTTGTTAACAAAAACTGTTCTACCTTGTGGTAACAAACAAACAAGTGGCAAACGCCCTATCGAATAGTTAACTTTTAATGATTGGTATATCAGACATAAAAAAAGAATTGGGTAAGATTCAGGAATTGGAAAAAGAGTTGAACTTGAAGCAGGTTCAGATTAATCGCTTATTAAGTATCACGCAGGCGATTAACAACAATACCTCTGCCAAGAAGCTCTACGAAATGTACCAATCTTTTTTGGGTTATGAGATGGGGATTCAGAAAATGGTGCTGTACGTTCGTTCGAGCGAAACATGGGACAGGGTAAGTACCATCGGTGTAAAGGATACTAATATAGACAAAGACATTGAATCTTTACTCTCCAAATACAAGGCTTTAGACCATCTCAACGACGCCAATCATCCCTTCATTAAAGAGTTTGATGTTGTCATTCCAGTCTCTCACAAAGATCGTGCTTTAGCTTATGTTTTCTTAGGTGGCTTCAAAGAAGATGATGATATGTACGACAAAGTACAATTCATCACTGCCTTAACGAATGTGATTGCGGTTGCTATTGAAAACAAACGATTGTTCCGACAGCAAATCCGACAAGAACGCCTCAAACACGAAATGAAACTAGCCAGCGCGATGCAAAGAAGCATGGTGCCCGATCAGTTGCCTTCCAAAGATTGCTACCAGTTGGCAAGCATCTATAAACCCCACCTGAGCGTCGGAGGCGATTACTTCGATTTCATGGAATTTGGCGACGGCACAATTCTATTCTGTGTGGGCGATATTTCTGGAAAGGGTCTCGCAGCAGCCTTGCTTATGGCAAATTTTCAGGCGATCTTCCATACTTTAGTCAACAAGCGCGATAGTCTAGAGAAATTCGTGGAAGAAGTCAATTTGGCACTTTTCCAAATCACAGGAGGCGATCGCTTTATCACCTTTTTTGTAGCAGTATATGACATGTTCACCAAGAAGCTTACCTATGTGAACGCTGGACATAATCCACCTGTCATTGTACAAAATGGAGTACTACAACAGCTTACCAAAGGTACGACCTTATTGGGTTGTTTTGAAGAACTTCCTTTCTTAGAGATTGGGGAAGTTGCTATAGACGAAGAAGCTATGGTACTGGTCTACACAGATGGACTGACCGATATTCAAGACGACGAGGGGAACTATTTGGGTATGGATTTCATTGAATCCTTTGTACCCCAACATTACAAACTTTCGGCAGAGGCTTTTAATGAACGTTTGCTCGAAGTGACGGAAAATTTTGTCGGGGATGAACAAGACTATCCAGACGATTTTACGGTGCTAACCTGTAAACTTTTTACGCCTGAGAATATTTGTATGTGAGGAATAGGCTACTAGGCATTCAAACGAGCATAATGACAGGTAAACTTGGAGTTGCCCGTCCTTGCAACCCATATTTTTAGAGCTTGTTTGGAGTAGGATTAAACTGTAAATCAATAGTTTACGGTTCTGGCGAAGCAAATAATAGCGACTTTATCGGGATAAACGAGCGATTATTTTCAAGGCCAGGTTCGTAAAATATTGGTTTACAAGAAAATAGTACTCCAAGCAAGCTCTTAGGTCGATTGAGTGATTAGTGCGATTCCAATCTCTGATCCTGCTCTTCTCAATATCCAATATATGCTAAAAAAGGTAAGAATAGACAAATGGTTGTGGAGTGTGCGTATCTTCAAAACACGTACCATGTCTACCAATGCTTGTAAATCGGGTAAGGTCAAAATTGGTGGTGATAATGTAAAAGCTTCTTATTTGGTGCAAAGAGGCGAAGAGATAAGCGTACGCAAAAATGGTTTCGATTTGCGGTTCAAAGTCCTTGATCTGATCGAAAAACGAGTGGGCGCACCTATCGCTCAAAAGTGCTACGAAGATTTAACTCCCGAGGAAGAATTGAATAAGTACAACGACTGGTTCGTCGGTAAAGGTCGCGCCGAAATCAGACAAAAAGGTGCAGGTCGACCAACCAAACGAGAGCGTAGACAAATTGATGAGTTCAAAGAAGACTTCTTTGAGGAAGATTAAGAGCAAAATATCGGATCAATGAGCTACACTGCTTCACTTTTAAGGAAAATAAGTAGCAACGATATCTAAAACTCACCCTTTCAACAAACTACTCATATCAATCCGCTCCTTCACGATGTCCGCTACCTTTTGCATCGGGATACGCTCTTGTGTCAAGGTATCGCGTTCCCGAATAGTAACCGTATCGTCTTCTAATGTATCGAAATCTATGGTGACGCAGTAAGGTGTACCAATCGCATCCTGACGACGGTAGCGACGACCAATCGCATCCTTTTCTTCGTACTGACAATTGAACGCCAATTTCAAATCATCAAATAATTTACGGGCTTTTTCGGTGAGTTCGGCTCTGTTTTTAAGTAACGGCAAAACTGCGCATTTAACGGGCGCGATGGCAGGATGTAGTTTCAGCACCGTGCGCTCCGAGTCTTTGCCATCCGCATCTGGCACGATTTCGTCTTGCAAGGCGTTGGACATCGTAGCTAAAAACATGCGGTCGCAACCAATCGAGGTTTCTACTACGTAAGGCACGTAGCTTTCACCCAACTCAGGATCAAAATATTGTAGCTTTTTACCCGAATATTTTTCGTGCTGACTCAAATCAAAATCAGTACGCGAATGAATACCTTCCAGCTCTCGGAAACCAAAAGGAAACTCAAACTCAATATCCAAAGCGGCGTTGGCGTAGTGTGCTAAGTTATCGTGATTGTGGTAGCGCAGTTTATTTTGCGGATGTCCCAATGCCAAGTGCCAGTTTAGACGCTTTTCTTTCCAGTATTCGTACCACTCCATTTCTTTACCCGGCTGCACAAAGAACTGCATTTCCATTTGCTCAAATTCGCGCATGCGGAAGATAAATTGTCGTGCGACAATTTCGTTACGGAAGGCTTTTCCAATCTGTGCAATACCAAAAGGTACTTTTTGACGCGTCGTTTTCTGCACATTCAAGAAATTGACGAAAATACCCTGCGCTGTTTCAGGACGCAGGTACAGTTTACCCGCTTCGCCTGCGATATTACCCAATTGGGTATTGAACATTAAATTAAATTGACGTGGGTCTGTCCAATTCGCGCTGCCCGTTTCTGGGTCTTTAATTTCCAAATCATCAATGATGGCTTTCATTTCTGCTAGATCGCCTGCGCCTATTGCTTTATTAAGGCGTGCCATCACTTCATCTATACGCTTTTGCCGATCTAAAATGCGTCCATTCGTAGCGCGAAACTGTGCTTCGTCGAAGGCATCACCAAATCGCTTGCGCGCTTTTGCTATATCCTTATTGATCTTCGCTTCTATCTTTTCGCAGTAGCCTTCCACCAAATGATCGACGCGATAACGTTTTTTGCTATCCTTATTGTCAATCAGAGGATCATTAAACGCGTCGACGTGACCCGAAGCCTTCCAAGTGGTAGGGTGCATGAAGATCGCAGCATCTATACCTACGATATTTTCGTGCATTTGTACCATCGACTTCCACCAATAGGATTTGAGGTTATTTTTGAGCAAAGAGCCGTAAGGACCGTAGTCGTAAACCGCTGCTAATCCATCATATATATCACTCGATTGGTAAACAAACCCGTATTCCTTACAGTGGGAAACCAATTTCTTAAATGTCTCTGCTTGCGCCATTTTTGGTTGTTGAATTGTTGAATCGTTGAATTGTTGGTCAGCATAAACATAGGCATGATCAATTCAACAAAAATTTGAGGCGCGAAAATATTAATGTTAGCGGCTGGAAGCAAGAAATAGCAGGAATTAATTTATACGACTCGCTTTTTCTACCCAAGACATATCGCACTAAGTCCTAATTCGGACGTATCTACATGATTATTTTAGGGCAACTAGAACCCCTTTTAGCCTTGAGATGTTATAGAAAAGAATTTAATTCATAGGAGTTCCATTCGAATAGTTGAACCATACATTTTATTTAAAATAATATTATTCAAGAAAGTACTTTTTGACTGGACTCAATCATATCAAATTAAAAAATCTTAAGTCAAATGGCATTCGAAATAACTGATGCAAACTTCGAGACCGAAGTACTAGAGAACGATAAAGTAACCGTAATTGATTTTTGGGCAGAGTGGTGTGGTCCTTGTCGCATGGTAAGTCCAATCATCGAAGAAATGGCAGCGGACTACGAAGGCAAAGCATTGATTGGTAAGGTCAATGTAGACCATAATTTACAGATTTCGCAGAAATACGGTATTCGCAGCATTCCTACCATTCTTTATATCAAAGATGGCGAGGTTGTAGACAAGCAAGTTGGTTTAACGACTAAGCAGAAATTATCAGAGAAATTGGAAGCCCTTTTGTAAAAGAAGCATGCTTCATCCAGTTAATTCTGTTTAAAGTATATAAATTAGCCTTTGTTTCGTTTATTGGAGACAAAGGCTTTTTAAATCTAAAAAGTACGAGTCAGCTATTTTAGCTATATTTAATGAATACATTGAAACCTATCAAAGCAGTCAGGGAACAGTATGTCCCGAGCTAATTGTAGATGAAGAAAGAAAGAGGTATTTACTAATATTAATTGGATGGGATGAAGATCGTTTTGTGTATGCACCACTTTTTCACTTTGATATTAGAGAGGCTCATCATGGGCAGGGGCATCGTAGATCGAGAACTGGACCGTCAGATAATGGGATCGCCGCCCGGTATCGTGCTTGTCCATCAGCGGGATCTGGATTTGCGTGTTGGCGGG
>JBCDKV010000165.1:0-8860 GCA_038746215.1 Bacteroidota bacterium
CCGTGCGGTAGAGAAGATGTTAGCCAAGCAAGGGATCATCCTCAAAGTCAGCGAGCGTGCCAAAAACCTACTCGCTGATTTGGGCTACGATCCGCAGTTTGGTGCAAGACCCATGAAGCGGGTGTTGCAGAAAGAGGTCGTTAATGAAATCTCTAAACACATCCTCGCGGGCGAATTTGGTGCAGGCGATACCATCTACGTCCATGCCGATTACGTAGGCCTAACTTTCAAGAAAGAGCCTTGGAAATCGAGCGGTGAAGATGTAGAGGATTTGATTGGTAATGTAGCAGAGAATTAGGGCTACTTTTCTAAGATTGGAATTTGAACCCACTGGATCGGTAAGTCCTAAGGATTGCTGAGCCTACTGTTACCTTAGAATAGTAGCCAGAATTAGAGGTTAAGCGTATACAAAGTCTCATTTTTCTTAACAGTGAACAGCCTGAGTCAATGTAAGAAAATCGCGCAACAAGTATGCTCAATAAGTCTCTTCGGACGGAAACATAAATTTTCAGTTATTTTTCCTGAGAAAAAATAACTGGAAATTTGTGTTTCCGTCCATAAAAAACCTTTAGGCATACTTGTTGCGCAATCTCAAGAGCCTTACTAGAATTTATTCCGAGTCTTACTTGCTCAAAACTTAGTACCACCATAATCAATATCCCCCTCCTTACATTGAATATTGAAAAGTCCAAAACCAAACTCATTTCTATCTATGGAGTCCTCCCAAAAACCGAGAATCTGCTAGCAACTAACCTTAGTGAAAGTTCAATAATAACTTAAACCATTAAAATTGCTCTTTTGGCAGCTAAAAAATGTAAAAAAGTAAGTCCGTAGCCCTGCTATGCACTGATTTTTTACATTTCTTAGCTACTCAAAATAACTGCTTTTTCTAGCTCAATTTATTAATGACCTTTCACTTATATTAGTATTTTTTTGAATTTAACTTATATTAAAACGTTAAAATATATCCTAACCAAATTTTTTTTACCTATCTTTGTGATAGATTCAAGGCAATTGTGTATATAGAAAAGTTTAGCTAAAAATACTACCATATTTGACTAATCTCTTTGGCCACCAATCCAGATGGCCCGATAGCCCAGCCGATTTTCCTACGTCTATATCAAACAAATGTCTTTCACTAATTGCACGTATTAGCAAGTGCGTGGTAATTCATTGCTATGTTATAAACTGATGCAGCTACAATGCGTGTTCTTTCGATTTCAAAGTACAACCAAAAGAGGTAAAGTAGCTCGTGTAATAATTGTAATAGGCTAAGGTGGTACGCCATCTTAGCTTTTTTCATTTCAAAAAACATCTCGCCGTATCCGTCGTTAGAGTAGCCATAGAATTGTGGTTGTCATGGCGTTATCTACATTCAACAAATCATCTCTCTTCTTCCAGCATTTGCTATTAATGGTATGCTGTGTAGGTGGTCTCGTTGCAACGCTATCTGCCCAAACCAATCCACTATCCAACCAACGCTATCAACTCATTCCGCACCAAACAGGTATCATTCCACTCGATAGTTTGACAATTCTGCCTACTGCTGTGCGTATTTTTTTGGCAAAACCAGACAGTAGTGAAAATCGTCAAGTCTCGCCAGCCCTTCAATATAGCATTCAGAATACCGATCTATTCATTTTACAGACGGACAGCACCCAACAGTTGGCTTATCCTTATTTGGCGATTCATTATCGGGTGCTACCTTTCAACCTTGGGCAAAGCTTCAGCCGCTTCGATACCAGCCAAGCACGTATCAACGATCAAAGTGGTCTGCTGGATTTCAGCTACAATCCATTTCAAGCGCAAGAGACCATTTTGGATTTTGGAACGCTGGACTATAATGGCAGTTTCACCCGTGGGCTGTCTTTTGGCAATAGTCAGAGTGCGGTCTTAAATGCCAATTTCAACCTACAACTATCTGGTAATTTGGGCGATGACATCGAAATTTTAGCTGCCATCACCGATGAGAATATTCCATTGCAAGCCGAAGGTAACACCCAGCAACTACAAGAGTTTGACAAAATTTTTATCCAACTCAGTCGCCAAAATAACCAACTGATAGCGGGTGATTACGAACTTTTACGTCCCAATAGTTACTTCACCAATTACTACAAAAAACTGCAAGGCGCGACCTTTAGTAATACGACCGAATTATCGAAAGGAGTACTAAGCAACAAAGCAAGCGTGGCAGTGTCGAGGGGAAAATTTGCTCGCAACCAATTTATAGCGCTGGAGGGTAATCAAGGTCCATATAAATTGCGGGGTTCGGAAGGAGAACGCTTCATCATTGCTTTGGCTGGCACAGAAAAGGTGTTCATGGATGGCGTTTTGTTGACACGTGGTATTGACCAAGATTATATCATTGACTACAATCGAGCGGAACTGACTTTTACCAATAAACGCCTGATGACCAAAGACATCCGCATCATTGTAGAGTTTGAATATTCCGATCAGCAATACCTGACCTCTCTCTACGCTTTGAATACTGCCTACGAAAGCGAAAAATGGCAATTTTCTTTTAACCTATTCAGCCAGCAAGACGGACGCACACCCATTGATAGTATTTCTGATCAGCAACAGATGGCACTTTTGCAAGCTGGCGATAATCCGCAGCAAGCCATTGTGAGTAGTGTAGATTCTTTGCTGGTGTTCGATCCGCTGCGCGTACTTTATGTCCGAAAAGATACGACCGTACAAATCAATGGCAGTGCGCAAACTTTTCAAATTCTACAATATTCGGAAAGCCCAGCAGCTCGTTTGACGGCTCGTTTTTCGGAAGTGGGCGCAGGAAATGGCAACTACGTATTGAGCAGCAATCAGGTAGCCGCAAGTGGACGTATATTCGATTGGGTTGCACCCGATCCTTTCACGGGCGAAGCGAGCGGTAACTACGAACCCATCGTGCAGTTGGCGACCCCTAAGCAGCAACAACTGTACAGTTTCAATGCGAATTATCAAATAGGGGAGCAATCCAAAATAGGTAGTGAAATTGCACTGAGCAGCAACGACCTCAATCGTTCGTCTAGCGTGGGCGATGCAGACAATTTAGGACTGGCGACTTACACTCACTATCAGCAAACGCTTGGTCTAGGAGAAAAAGGTTGGCAACTCAGCACCGATTGGAGTCACGAATGGGTGCAATCTCGCTTTCAAGCACTGAATCCGTATCGGAAAGCGGAGTTCGTGCGCGATTGGAATATCGAAAATAGCGAAAGGCGTGCCGAACACATTGGACGAGCCAAACTGGAACTGCGCAAAAGCAATGTAGGACGTTGGTCTTACGAATTGAACAGCTTTTTCCGAGATTCGGTCTACACAGGTTGGAAGCACTCATCAGAATTACAAATTCAGTCTAAAGGTTGGAACATAGATGGACAAGTCAGTTGGTTGACAACGGATGCACTTACCGAAAACAGCACTTTTTTTCGTCCTCGTTTGCGTATCGCTAAGACCTTTGAAAAACTGAAAGACTGGCAACTATCGTGGTACGGTGAACGGGAAAAAAACGACCGCTTTGGCAATGCTACCGATACGCTGAGTGCGACCAGTTTCTATTATGATTTGTACCGAGCCAAACTGCAAAGCCCGCAACACCCAAGGCTCAACGCTGCGGTGCAATATTCCCAGCGCTATGATTATCAGCCGTTTGCTAGTCGATTTAAACAAATTAGTGTAGCGGATGAAATCAATTTGAATGGCGATTGGAATGCAGGTAGGGTTTCACGATTGGCTTGGAATTTGACGTATCGCAATTTATCTGTTCGGCAAGAACGCTCTAATTTAGAGCCACAGGAAACTTATTTGGGGCGTATTCAGCACATTCTCAATGCTTGGAAGGGTGCGTTGCGTACGAACATGACCTACGAAATTAGTTCGGGACAAGAACCCAAAATTGAGCAAAACTATTTGCGCGTACAGCCTGGCGAAGGCAGCTACATTTGGAATGACTACAATCAGGATAGCATTGCACAGATTAGCGAATTTGAAGTTGCCAATTATCAAGACCAAGCCGATTATGTGCGCATCTCCATTTTCACCGACGACTTCATTCGAAGCAATCAAGTGCAGTACAACCAAAGTGTCAATTTCGATGCCAAACGGATTTGGAAGAAACCACAAAAAGGGCAAAAGCTGCTGAGCAAATTGTCCATGCTGTTGTCTTGGCGTATCAATCGCAAAGTACTAGATGTAGCAGGTGTTTCCCCTTGGAATCCCTTTCAACTTAATATCGTAGATACCGCACTAGTGGCGACCACTTCACTCATCCGCAATGTGCTTTTTTTTGATCGCAATAATGCTATTTTTAATGTGCAACTTGGTACCCAAAACAATCGTCAGAAACAAGTCTTAACTGCTGGTTTTGAAAGCCGACAGCAATTGGAATATTTCGTCAATAGTCGTTGGAATATCGGGCGACAGATGAGCAGCCAAATTGAGTTGCAATACGGCAACCGCAGCAATGATTCGGAACGTTTTCAGAATCGAGATTTCCGAGTAGATTTCTATACTTTAGCACCACAATTTACATGGCAGCCCAATTTGCAGTTCCGTAGTATTCTATCCTACAAATACCTCAACAGTAGCAACCAAATTGGTGTAGAAACACTGGCGAGCAACGACCTCAGCGCAGAATTTACCTACAACCGAAATACGACAACTTCCATTCGCTTACGCACTTCCTACATTGCCGTCAACTTTCAGGGCGATACGCAATCGCCTGTCGCTTTTGCTATGCTGAATGGACTACAAAATGGACAAAATCTGCTCTGGAACCTCAGTTTTGATCGCCAAATTGGGCGAAATATACGTTTGAGTTTGAGCTACGATGGTCGGAAAATTGGTGATAATCAGATCGTGCATTTGGGGCGGATGCAGGTGGGAGCGGTGTTTTAAGAAACAATAGGTAAAGTAAAATAGAACTGGCTTCCCTCGCCAATGTTGCTAGTCACACCAATAGTACCACGATATTTTTCTACTATTTCTTTGCAAAGATTTAAGCCAATACCCGTTCCTTTTTCTCCTGCTGTTCCGAAGGTAGAGTCGCCTAACTCGAAAATAGTAGGTAGTTTTTCTTTTGGAATACCGATTCCAGTATCTGAGACCGTCACTTTCAAAGCCTTTTCTAGTTGTTCAGCTTTCACTTCTATTCGTCCTCCTGAAGCTGTGAATTTAATGGCATTGCTGACGAGATTTCTTAGAATAATATTTACATCATTGGGATCTGCTTTCACTGCTAAATCATTAGCCGATGCTTGAAAACGAATTTGCTTTTCTGCTAATGCCTCCGCTAAAAAATGATGAACGCTTTCCACTTGCTCGCTCAGCTTAGTGACCGTAGTAGGCGTATCTTCCTTTCCACTGATTTGCATTCTGGCCCAGATGAGCAAATTGTTTAGAATCTCATACACGGCAGTAGCATTTTTTTGCATATCGCCCGTCATGGATAGAAAATCTGCTTTGGGTAATTGCCCTTTCACTACCATATCTAGCACGGTTTTGATACCGCCCACGGGTCCTCTCAGATCATGACCAATCACTGCAAACACCTTGTCTTTCAGCTTATTAAGTTCTTCGAGTTTTTGACTTTGTTGTGCTATGATTTTGTTATTCTTGCGGCTTTTCACTAGCAAATACCAAACGGTAGATAAGAGCACAAGACTCAGCAGGATGCCTAGTAATAAAATTTGATTGAGCCGCTGCTGAGTGGCAATACGCTCTGATTGCAGTTCTTTTTCGAGTTTTAAACGACGCGATTCGAATTGTTCGCGATTTTTTTCGACTTCTTGTGCCAAGTCAATCAATAAAACAGACTGTGTCACTTCTTTTAGTTGGGCTAGGGTTGCTTCCATTTGGCGCAAATATTTGTTCGCCTGCTGAAAGTTGGATTGATTTTCGTAGTGACTTGAAAGCAACTCCAAGGCTTGGAGTCGCAAATCAATAGGATTTGAAATATGAATATTTTTAGTTGTATTTAATACTTCTAGTGCAGCTTGAGTAGCTTGTACTGTCTGTCCATAATTTTGATTTTTTTCGTATATGGCTGCTGAAATCAAGTTAGTATGTACATCAATTTCATCTAGCTCATTCTCTCCCAGCAATCCTCTTAAATCACCAGCATTAGCCAGTTGCTGTGTAGCCAATTCAAAATTACCCGTTGCTTGTAAAAAATCTGCATGATAAGTATAAGCTAGCGCAGTTGCAGCAGGATCATTTGCCCCTTCTTTCCCTTTAATGTTTAGACTTTTTTCCAAGTAATAAGCCGCACTATCCTTAATACCCAATTGATGATAATTGTATCCAATTTTAGCATAGTATCGAATCAATTTATAGTCCTCTTCTTCTTGTGAAAATAATACCTCTACTATGTATTTGTAAATTTCAATAGATTTGTCATATATACAGTACTTTTCGTAAAGCATCCCTAAATTGTAATAAGAAAGTTGCTTGGACCAATTATCGTCCATTTGTTCGGCTATTTCTATGGCTAAGTTTAAATACTTTATGGTATTGGCGACATCCTCTTTTTCTTGATAAAAGTAACTAATTGTTTGGTAGATACTATACAGATTGTACAAGTCAGCATCATTACCTTTATGATAGGGAATAGTGGCCTTCATAATATAGATAGCGGTATCTATCTGACCAATTATTCTGTAATACCGTGCAATATTTCTTTCGAAGGCAGAGATATAATTGCTATCCGCTTCGGCATTGGATAGTGCAATACCTTTTTGGTAGAAAATTAAAATAGAGTCTTTTTGCTCTAAATCGCCTTCTTCAAAATCATTAAGACTAAAATAAAGCCTCAGGTTATAAACATTCAACAAACCAGCATTATGCTGAATCTGAAGATTGTAAGCCTCATTTTCTGCTAATGTTCTCCTACACATTAGTTCATCGTCCTGCCTGAAATAAGTCCAAAATTTCTCGGATAGAATTGAAGATTTCAGCGTATCATTACCAATACGCTCCGCAATATCAGATGCTTCTTCTAATATTGTTATTGATTTGGCATATGCACCTTTGTTTCTAGCAATTTTCCCTTTTGCTATTAAGCACTTGGCGTAGTAGAATTCGTTGGTAGATGCAGTTTGTGCTAAACATGTTTCAACGAGTATTGCCGCAGAATCGGGAAAGGAAAGCGTTGTTGCTACAATATTTCCGTAAAGCGTCTTAATATTTTCATCCGTGGGCAGGTTCGGTTTGCAGGAAAAAAGGATACACAAGCTACATAGCAATATGCTAATATGTAACCATTGTCGCCAATAACAAATAGTGTTTTTATGATAGTGTATTATGATTAATTTGTTCAAATTATAGCTTTTTCGAACTTATTCTTATCTATCTGCCAGTTGTTTGAACTTATACGATATTTATAGGTATGTGTATTGAATATACTGCAAACGAGGTGAAAAAGTGCTTTCATTTTGAAAAAAGATAGATTTTGTTCATATCACCTGCCTCTAAATCTAGGGTTGCTCAAATATCACATATTTCTACGATACTGACCACCTACTTCGTATAGCGCATTCGTAATTTGTCCCAAAGAACAAACCTTCACTGCTTCCATCAAAGCTGCAAAAATATTCTCGTTCTGAGTAGCCACTTGTTGCAGATGCTGCAAAGCAGTAGCAGAACGTGCTGCCTGTGCTTGATGCAATTGCTCTAGATTGGTGATTTGCCTTTGCTTTTCTTCTTCCGTAGCTCGAATCACTTCCTCTGGAACAATCGTTGGTGAACCATCTTTGGAAAGGAAAGTATTCACACCGATTATTTTGTAATCTCCCGAATGCTTCAGATGTTCGTAGTGCATACTTTCCTCTTGAATTTTGCCTCTCTGGTACATGGTTTCCATCGCACCGAGTACGCCACCTCTCTCTGTGATGCGATCAAATTCGGTGAGTACCGCTGCTTCCACCAAATCGGTCAGCTCTTCGATGATAAATGCACCTTGCAAAGGATTTTCATTTTTTGCTAAGCCTAATTCGTGATTGATAATCATTTGAATTGCTACTGCTCGGCGCACACTTTCTTCGGTGGGTGTCGTGATGGCTTCATCGTAAGCATTGGTATGCAAAGAATTGCAATTGTCGTAAATGGCGTAAAGGGCTTGCAAAGTCGTGCGAATATCGTTGAAGTCGATCTCTTGGGCGTGTAAAGATCGGCCAGAAGTCTGGATATGGTATTTCAATTTTTGGGAACGCTCATTGGCATTGTATTTATACTTCATCGCTTTTGCCCAAATCCGTCTCGCTACCCGACCAATGACGGCGTATTCTGGATCGACGCCATTGGAGAAAAAGAAAGATAAGTTGGGCGCAAAATCATCAATGTTCATGCCTCGCGATAAATAGTACTCCACAAAGGTGAAGCCATTTGCCAGCGTGAATGCTAATTGTGTAATCGGATTTGCACCTGCTTCGGCAATGTGATAGCCAGAAATGGAAACAGAATAGAAATTTTTGACCTTATTGTGGGTGAAATACTCCTGTACATCTCCCATCAGTTTTAGCGAAAAATCAGTGGAAAAAATACAGGTGTTTTGTGCTTGGTCTTCCTTCAAAATATCGGCTTGCACCGTTCCACGGACGGCATTTAGAGCTTTGGCTTTTAGTTGTTGGTAAACATCTGCTTCCAGTACTTGATCACCCGTCAAACCTAGTAGCATTAAGCCCAGACCATCATTTCCTTCTGGAATAGTACCGTGGTAAGTTGGTCGCGCTATGCCTTTGTCGTCATAATGTTTTTTGAAAGTCGCTTTTACTAAATGCTCTAAACCATTCTCCTTAATGTATAGCTCACATTGTTGGTCGATGGCTGCGTTCATAAAAAAGGCGCAAACTGTGGCTGCTGGCCC